>NZ_JBIUWM010000048.1:0-48627 GCF_044743445.1 Pseudomonas sp. NPDC087615
CAATAACTCAACAACCTCAAGCACGAAGCAACAACGAAGCACACAGACATTAATCACCAAATAAAGCCGCCACTATGGCTAAAAATAATAAACAACCAAAAGGGACCATCGCGCAGAACAAAAAAGCGCGACACGATTACTTCATCGAGCATAAGTTCGAGGCTGGTCTGGTCCTGGCCGGCTGGGAAGTAAAAAGTCTACGGGCAAGCAAGCTGCAACTGGTCGACAGTTACGTGCTGCTCAAGGATGGCGAAGCGTGGCTGCTCGGCAGTCACATCACGCCTCTGATGACCGCCAGCACCCACGTCATCGCTGACCCGGTGCGCACTCGCAAATTGCTGCTCAACCGCCGCGAGCTTGAAAAACTCGCCGCCGCTGTGCAGCAAAAGGGTTACGCCTGCGTATGCCTGTCCTGGTACTGGAGCAAACACATGGTCAAGTGTGAGATCGCTCTGGGTAAGGGCAAGAAGGAATACGACAAGCGTGACACCGAGCGTGAACGCGATGCAGGTCGTGAGTTGCAGCGTGCCGTGCGCAACAAGGGCAAGGAAGACTGAGTCTTTCTGTCTGAAAAGATCGCAGCCGGCGGCAGTTCCTACAGGGAAATACATCTCCCACACGCAGGAACCGCAGCCGGCTGAGATTTTTTGCCTTTTAAAAAGCTACATCCCCTTGCGCCGCTCCGCTCTGGCCATGCGCTGAACCTCTTGCCGCACCTCTTCCAGCACTTCCTGTACATACAGAATGTGTCGACTGGAAACTTCCCGCGCCTGCTCTGCGCGCCCTTCAATAATCGCCAGATACAATTCCCGATGCTGAGTGATCAGCATGTCGCGGGTTTCCGTGCGCTGCTTGTACATGCCGCCAATGTTGGTCACGACGTTGCGCTTAAGCAAATCGAACAGCCCGCGAATGGTGTGCAGCAACACGGCGTTGTGACTGGCCTCGGCAATCGCCAGGTGAAACTTCGCGTCCGCAGCCCCCTCCTCTGCACGACTGACTTCGTCGTGTCGCGAATAGCAGTCCTGCAACTCTTCGAACGCTGCTGTCAGCCGCTCGCGATCAACATCGGTAGCACGCAACGCAGCGTAATAGGCACACGATGCCTCCAGAGTGTGGCGAAATTCCAGCAGATCGCGTTGCGCCTCAGGATTGCTTTCAAGCAATTGCAGCAGTGGATCGCTGAACGTTGAACCCAGACTCTCGACCACATAGTTGCCGCCGCCCTGGCGACTGACCAGCAGACCTTTGGCCGCCAGTTTCTGAATCGCCTCGCGCAGCGACGGGCGTGATACGCCAAATTGTTCGGCCAGCGTGCGCTCCGCCGGAAGCCGTTCACCGGACTTCAGCGTGCCCTCGAGGATCATCCCCTCAAGTCGCTCGACAATATCGTCAGACAAACGGCGCTGACGTATCTGATCAAACCCCATAACTCATTTCTCCACGATCCCGACCGCTCGCCGGGCTCTCTATTCTGGCCTATCGGCGCCCTGCCGACACCTATCAGACGACACTAGCCCGAACCGGATCAGATGCGATCTGCACCGCTTATTCGACAAAAGTTTCAGGGCGACAAATTGACACACCGATATGAAGGCTTTTACCCTAGCCAACAGCGATTGTAAATTGGTCTTACCAATTATCCAAGAACGCTGACAGTGCCTGACCAACAACAATTAGGGGCCACCCCATATGCAAACCTGGCAACAGCTCTACAGCCCGCTCGGCAGTCTCGGCGTGTCCGCACTCGCGGCCGTCATTCCCATCGTTTTCTTTTTCCTCGCCTTGGCGGTGTTCCGTCTCAAAGGTCATATAGCCGGCAGCATCACGCTCGCTCTGTCGATTGCCGTGGCGATCTTCGCGTTCCAGATGCCGGTCGACATGGCCTTCGCCGCTGCCGGGTATGGCTTCGCCTACGGTCTATGGCCGATTGCCTGGATCATTGTCGCCGCGGTATTCCTCTACAAACTGACCGTCAAAAGTGGTCAGTTCGAGGTTATTCGCAGCTCGGTGCTGTCGATCACTGACGACCAGCGCTTGCAGGTGCTGCTGATCGGTTTCTGCTTCGGTGCATTCCTCGAAGGCGCTGCCGGTTTCGGCGCGCCAGTGGCGATTACCGCCGCCCTTCTCGTTGGACTGGGTTTCAACCCGTTGTACGCCGCAGGTTTGTGCCTGATCGCCAACACCGCCCCCGTAGCGTTCGGCGCACTGGGGATTCCGATCATCGTGGCCGGCCAGGTGACGGGGATCGACGCATTCAAGATCGGCGCCATGGCCGGTCGCCAACTGCCACTGCTGTCGTTATTTGTACCGTTCTGGCTGGTGTTCATGATGGATGGCCTGCGCGGCGTCCGTGAGACCTGGCCAGCTGCGCTGGTTGCGGGCTTGAGCTTCGCCGTCACCCAATACTTCACCTCCAACTTCATTGGCCCGGAACTGCCGGACATCACGTCGGCCCTGGTCAGCCTGATTTCCCTGACCCTGTTCCTGAAGGTCTGGCAGCCGAAACGCAGCGCAGACGCGCAAATCGCCGGCGCCACGTCGAGCGCAACCATCACCGCCAGCGTCGGCGGTTTCGGCCAGAAACGCACCACCGTGGCTTCGCCTTACAGCCTCGGGGAAATTTTCAAAGCCTGGTCGCCGTTCCTGATCCTCACGGTGCTGGTGACCATCTGGACCCTCAAGCCATTCAAGGCCATGTTCGCTGCCGGCGGCTCGATGTATGCGTGGGTGTTCAACTTCGCGATCCCGCACCTTGACCAACTGGTGATCAAGACCGCACCGATCGTGGCCGTGCCAACCGCAATTCCAGCGGTGTTCAAACTCGACCCGATTTCCGCGACCGGCACGGCGATCTTCTTTTCCGCACTGATCTCGATGCTGGTACTGAAGATCAACTTTAAAACTGGTCTTACCACTTTTAAAGAGACACTGTTCGAGCTGCGCTGGCCCATTCTGTCGATCGGCATGGTGTTGGCGTTCGCCTTCGTCACCAATTACTCCGGCATGTCTTCCACCATGGCGCTGGTATTGGCCGCGACCGGCGCTGCATTCCCGTTCTTCTCGCCGTTCCTCGGCTGGCTTGGCGTGTTCCTCACCGGCTCCGATACCTCGTCCAACGCCCTGTTCAGCTCGTTGCAGGCGACCACCGCCCACCAGATCGGTGTCAGCGATGTGTTGCTGGTCGCCGCAAACACCAGCGGAGGCGTGACCGGCAAAATGATCTCGCCACAATCGATCGCCGTGGCCTGCGCCGCGACAGGCCTGGTGGGCAAGGAGTCGGATCTGTTCCGCTTCACCCTCAAGCACAGCCTATTCTTTGCAACGATTGTCGGCCTGATCACTTTGGCTCAGGCCTACTGGTTCACTGGCATGCTGGTGCACTAAAACCGGCAGAAGCCTACAAGCGACATGGAAATAACCGACGCCGGTTCGTGATTCCGGCGTCAGTAATTCACAACCCGGTCTGTAAGGCTGCTGAAAGCAACGCGTTCTATATTCAGCAGCCTCAGCGGACGGATAACCGGGATCACCCGGAGACACGCCTGATGAGCGAGCTTTTTTACAACGCGGTGCCAAACGCGACCCGCGTTGCACCGCCACTGCCCGAACCTCGGCAATACCCCAGCGAGAAACCCTCGCAGGTCTACCTGTTCGGGACGTGTGTAGTCGACCTCTTCTACCCGGAAGCCGGGATGGACGCGATCCACTTGCTGGAGCGCGAAGGGATCCGGGTCGAGTACCCGCCAGGGCAGAGCTGCTGCGGACAACCGGCCTACACCTCGGGTTACACCGAGCAGGCACGGACGGTGGCGCGCTCACAACTGGCGCTGTTTGCCGGGGATTATCCGGTGGTCGTGCCGTCGGGCTCCTGCGCCGGCATGCTGCGAGAACATTACGCCGACTTGTTCAAGGACGAGCCGGACACACTCAAACAGGTTCAGGCCCTCGCGGCCCGTACCTATGAGTTAGCGGAGTTTCTGCTGTTCGTCTGCAAGGTGCAGCTCAAGGACAGCGGCGCACCGGTGAAAGTCGCGCTGCACACCTCGTGCTCAGCGCGCCGCGAGATGAACACTCACCTGCATGGCCGAGAGTTGTTGGCGCAGTTGAGCAACGTGGAGCGGGTCAATCACGACCACGAAAGCGAATGCTGTGGCTTCGGTGGGACATTTAGCGTCCGTATGCCAGACATTTCCGGCGCGATGGTGGCCGACAAGACCCGAGCGTTGAAGGAATCCGGCGCACACAAGGTGTTGAGTGCGGACTGCGGCTGTTTGATGAACATCAACGGTTCGCTGGAAAAACAGAAAGAAGCGCTGCGCGGCCAACACCTGGCGAGTTTCCTCTGGCAACGAACCGGGGGTGCGCAATGAGTACCTCGGCGATTATTCCTACGGTCACCGTAGAAGAAGATTTCCGCACCCGGGCGCACAACGCCTTGGGTGATCCGCAGCTACGGAACAACTTCCGTACGGCGATGGATTCACTGATGACCAAACGGGCAGCGGCTTTCAGCGATGCCCACGAAAGAGAACACTTGCGTGCTCTGGGCAACTCGATCAGAGCCCGCGCGCTCTCCAAGTTGCCCGACCTGCTCGAGCAACTGGAACAAAACCTGACCCGCAACGGTGTGACAGTGCACTGGGCGGAAACGGTGGACGAAGCCAACGGCATCGTCTTATCGATCATCCGCGCTCACGAGGCGCGGCAAGTGATCAAGGGCAAATCGATGGTCAGCGAAGAGATGGAGATGAACCATTTCCTCGAGGCTCAAGACATTGAATGTCTGGAGTCCGATATGGGGGAATACATCGTCCAGCTCGACCACGAGAAGCCTTCACACATCATTATGCCGGCGATCCACAAGAATGCCGGTCAGGTCGCGTCCTTGTTCCACGACAAACTTGGCGTGGAATACACCAAGGACGTTGACCAACTCATTCAGATCGGTCGCAGAGTCCTGCGGCAGAAATTCTTCGAAGCGGACATCGGCGTCTCCGGCGTCAACTTCGCCGTGGCCGAAACCGGCACCTTGCTGCTGGTGGAAAACGAAGGCAACGGGCGCATGACCACCACCGTGCCCCCCGTCCATATCGCCGTCACCGGCATCGAAAAAGTCGTGGAAAACCTGCGTGACGTGGTCCCGCTGCTGTCGCTGCTGACCCGCTCGGCGCTGGGCATTCCAATCACCACTTACGTCAACATGATCTCCGGCCCACGCAAGGAGCATGAACTCGACGGCCCGCAGGACGTGCATCTGGTGCTGCTCGACAACGGTCGCAGCCAGGCCTTTGCCGACAGCGAACTGCGCCAGACGTTGAACTGCATCCGCTGCGGCGCGTGCATGAACCATTGCCCGGTCTACACCCGGGTCGGCGGTCACACCTATGGCGAGGTGTATCCGGGGCCAATCGGCAAAATCATCACCCCGCACATGGTCGGTCTGGCGAAGGTTCCAGATCACCCGAGCGCCTCGTCGCTGTGCGGCGCGTGCGGTGAAGTGTGCCCGGTAAAAATTCCTATCCCGGCATTGCTGCGTCGCCTACGCGAAGAGAACGTCAAAGCCCCCGACAGCCCTCATCAAGTGATGCGCGGTCAGGGCAGCAAGTACTCGCGCAAGGAGCGTTTCATCTGGAACGCCTGGGCGAAACTCAACAGCTCGCCGACCCTGTATCGGTTATTCGGTTTCTTCGCCACGCGCCTGCGCGCCCTGACGCCTAGCAATGTCGGCCCATGGACGCAGAACCACAGTGCACCGAAACCCGCCGCCCGCTCATTGCATGACATGGCCCGCGAGCATTTGGCCAAACAGGGAGATCGCTGATGAGTGCCAAGCAAAATATCCTCGGCAAACTGCGCAAAAGTCTGACCGGCGCCACGCCGATTGCCGACGACTTCGATGTCGATCTGGTGACCCAGCCTTACACGTACAGCGCCGAACAACGCATCCCGCAAATGCGCAAGCTGATGGAAGCGGTGCACACCGAAATCCACCTGACCTCAGACGCAGAGTGGCCGGCACTGCTCCAGCAATTGCTGCACGACCGTCAATTGCCCAGCCTGTTGATCGCACCGACGACAGCGCACGGGCAACGGGTCACACAGCACTGGGCGAACAATCCTGATCTGCCAACGCTGAAATCCTACAACCGCCCGATGGAAGAATGGAAAGCCGAGTTGTTCAACGATACCCCGGCCAGCCTCACCGGCACCCTCGGTGCCATTGCTGCAACAGGCAGCCTGATTCTCTGGCCGACCCGCGAAGAACCGCGCCTGATGAGCTTGGTGCCGCCGGTGCATTTCGCTCTGCTCAAGGCCAGCGAAATCCGCGACAACTTCTATCAGGTGCAGCAGGAGTTCGAATGGGCTCAGGGCATGCCGACCAACGCGCTGCTGGTGTCCGGCCCATCGAAAACCGCTGACATCGAACAAGTGCTGGCGTATGGCGCCCACGGCCCGAAAGACCTGGTGGTATTGATTCTGGAGGACCGATGAGTCTACCGGCGGCTTTCCTGCGCGATGCGCAGCAACTGATTCCGGCTGATCGACGCTTTGACGATCCGCTATCAACCCTGGCTTTTGGCACCGACGCGAGTTTCTATCGGCTGATCCCCAAACTGGTGATCCGCGTCGAGTCCGAAGACGAAGTGGTGACCCTGCTGAAACTGGCCCAACGCGACCGTGTCCCGGTCACGTTCCGCGCCGCCGGCACCAGCCTGTCGGGACAGGCGATCAGCGATTCGGTTTTGATCGTGCTTGGGGATAACTGGAACGCTCGCGAAATTCGTGGCCAGGGCACGCAAATCCGCCTGCAACCGGGCGTGATCGGTGCCCAGGCCAACGCCTGGCTGGCGCCATTCGGACGCAAGATCGGCCCAGACCCTGCCTCGATCAATGCCTGCAAAATTGGCGGCATCGTGGCCAACAATGCCAGCGGCATGTGCTGCGGCACCGCGCAAAACACCTATCACACGCTGGCCGGCCTGCGCCTGGTTCTGGCCGACGGTACGCGCCTTGATACTGAAGATGCCAACAGTGTGGCGGTGTTTCGCGCGAGCCACGGCGATCTGCTCGAACGTTTGGCGACGCTCGGTCGCGAGACTCGCGCCAATGCCGAACTGGCCGCGAGAATCCGCCACAAATATCGTCTGAAAAATACCACTGGCCTGTCGCTCAACGCCTTGGTGGACTTCGATGAGCCTGTGGATATCTTGAGCCACTTGCTGGTCGGTTCTGAAGGCACTCTCGGCTTCATCAGCGCGGTGACTTACGACACCGTTATCGATCACCCGAACAAGGCCTCGGCGCTGATCGTGTTCCCGGATGTGGAAACCTGCTGCAACGCGGTCACCGTACTGAAAAGCCAACCGGTGTCGGCGGTGGAACTGCTGGATCGGCGCAGCCTGCGTTCGGTGCAGAGCAAACCGGGCATGCCTGCTTTCGTACAGCAACTGTCGAACAATGCCTGTGCGTTATTGATCGAATCCCGCGCGGCTTCTTCCTCATTACTGCAGGAACAACTGGCGCAGATCATGGCGTCACTCAGTGGTTTCCCGGTGGAGAAACAGGTCGATTTCACTGAAGACCCGGTCGAGAACGCCCGCCTCTGGGCAATCCGCAAAGACACCTTCCCCGCCGTCGGCGCCGTGCGCAAAACCGGTACCACGGTGATCATCGAAGACGTGACCTTCCCGGTCGAGCAACTGGCAATCGGTGTGAACCGCTTGATCGAACTGTTCGACAAACATGCCTACGACGAAGCGATCCTTTTCGGACACGCACTGGAAGGCAATCTGCACTTCGTTTTCACCCAAGGCTTCAACAGCGCGGAAGAAGTCGCACGCTACCAAGCGTTCATGGACGACGTCGCGCAATTGGTGGCCGTGGAGTTCGGCGGCTCGCTCAAGGCCGAACACGGCACCGGGCGCAACATGGCGCCGTTCGTTGAGCTGGAATGGGGCAGCGACGCGTATCAACTGATGTGGCAGCTCAAACGCCTGCTCGACCCCAACGGCATCCTCAACCCGGATGTGGTGCTCAGCGAAGACCCGCAGATCCACCTCAAACATCTGAAACCGCTGCCGGCGGCCGACGAGATTGTGGATAAGTGCATTGAGTGCGGCTTCTGCGAACCGGTCTGCCCGTCGAAAGGCCTGACCCTCAGCCCGCGCCAGCGCATCGTGATCTGGCGCGACATTCAGGCGAAAAAACGTGCCGGCATCGACACCACCGAACTGGAAGAAGCCTACGAATACCAAGGCATCGAGACCTGCGCCGCGACGGGTTTGTGTGCGCAACGATGCCCTGTAGGTATCAACACCGGCGAACTGGTGAAAAAGCTTCGTGGCCGACACGCAACGCATCAGAAAACTGCCGACTGGATCGAAGGAAATTTCGCCAAGACCCTGCAAGGGGCACGCTTCACCCTGCACGTAGCCAACGGCGCGCGAATGCTGCTCGGTGCGCCGCGTCTGACCAAGCTTTCGGCAACGCTGACGCGTCTATCCAAGGGCCAAGTGCCTCTGTGGACGAGCGCGATGCCGCAACCAGAGAAAGCCATTCGCTTCAGCCCGAGCGTGTCGGACGAACGCCCTCGCGTGGTGTATCTGGCGGCGTGTGTGTCACGGGTCATGGGCCCGGCGGCGGGCGATAAAGAGCAGACGTCGCTGTACGACAAAACCCGTGGTTTGCTGGAAAAGGCCGGTTACCAGGTCGTTTTCCCGGACAATCAGGACAACCTCTGCTGCGGTCAGCCCTTCGCTTCAAAGGGCTATGCGGAGCAGGCCGAACACAAGCGGCAAGAACTCATCAGCGCCTTGCTCCACGCCAGTCGCGGCGGGCTTGATCCGATCTATTGCGATACCAGTCCGTGTACGTTGCGACTGGTGCAGGACGTCGCCGATTTGCGTCTCGATCTGTACGACCCGGTGCGTTTCATCCGCACGCACCTGCTTGATCGGCTGGACTTCACGCCTCAGGACGCACCGATTGCAGTGCATGTGACGTGCAGCACTCAGCATCTGGGCGAAAGCCAGGCGCTGATCGATCTGGCGCGCAAGTGCAGCAAAACTGTGGTGATTCCGGAGGGTATTCATTGCTGTGGGTTTGCCGGCGACAAAGGCTTCACCACACCGGAACTGAACAGCCACTCGCTACGCACACTCAAGGACGCAGTGCAGCATTGCAGTGAAGGGATTTCCACCAGCCGCACGTGCGAAATCGGCCTGACGCAGCATGGCGGGATCGACTATCACGGCTTGGTTTATCTGGTCGATCGAGTCACCCAAGCCAAATCTGCCTGATTCATTTGCATTGAAAAGGGGCTATTTCGCCCCTTTTCAAGGCGAGCAGAGAGGTGTTTCGGCTTTTTCATACCGAACGTAAAAAAAAACGAATTCCTCTGCGCAGCCGCAGTCGATTAATCAAGCCCTAAACGAACGTGGCTTGTTCCGACCTCGGCAGAGCCGCCAGATCGTCCGGCAGCACCGAGACCAACTGTTCAAGGAGATACCCATGAAACGCACTGCTTTTGCTGGTTTGTTTATTTCCGCCGCACTGCTGGCCTCCCCCGTGTTTGCTGCGGACAACGATCTGTGCACCTCAAAACTGCAAGAACTCAAAGACAAGGTCACGTCCCTCCCGGCCACGTCGGAAAACACCACCATGGACATCAAGCGCATGCAGGGCGACGCGGAGATGGCGCAAAAAGCGGGTGATGACAAGAAATGCATCGCCTCGGCCACGCAAGCGCTGCAACGCGTAGACAATCTGGCCAACGAACCCGCCAACTAATGACAGCGTGGCCAACCTTCGGGTTGGCCTTCCCCTGTCGTTTGGCGTACACTGCGCAGGCTTGTTGCTCATCAAGATGTACAGAGCAATGAGTTCGGGGCCGTTTAGGATTCGACGCCGGTTGCGAAACTTTAGGTGCATGCCGAGTTGGTAACAGAACTCGTAAATCCACTGTTGCAACTTCTTATAGTTGCCAATGACGAAACCTACGGGGAATACGCTCTCGCTGCGTAAGCAGCCTTAGCCTTCCCTTCTGGTACCTTCGGGTCCAGCAATCATCAGGGGATGTCTGTAAACCCAAAATGATTGTCATATAGAACAGAATCGCCGTGCAGTACGTTGTGGACGAAGCGGCTAAAACTTACACAACTCGCCCAAAGCACCCTGCCCGTCGGGTCGCTGAGGGTTAACTTAATAGACACGGCTACGCATGTAGTACCGACAGCGGAGTACTGGCGGACGGGGGTTCAAATCCCCCCGGCTCCACCAACTCTCAACGACAAAGCCCGCCCCGTGCGGGCTTTGTCGCATCTGGGGATCTTGAATTAACATTGATTCAAGCCAGTTTTTACGATTTCCCAGCAACGCTTCTGCGGTGTTCTGCCGATCAAACCTCAGCACAGCTTCAATAGCTCATCACCGGCTCACTAGTGCAGCTTAGTTATTCGGCTCTGGGAGCCCCCCTTTCAAACACCCCCTGAAATACGGCGAGATTTAATCGCCTGCCCGGTTGGACTGGTGTACGGCGCCGGATCTATGCTTCGGGGCACAGAGGCAATTACCCGAAGGACGCTCATGAATATCTGGCTCGGCGCCGTACTGGCGGCCCTCGTTTCACTGTCTGCCCACGCTGCCACCATCGACATCGCGCCTAGGATCCAGCAGGTCGTCTACAAAAGCGGCCATGGCAGCGTGCAGTTCAAACAATCGATCAAGGGCTACAAGACGACGCAGTACAGGCTCAATGCCAAGGCTGGGCAGCTCCTGACGGTTGACTTCAAGCCCTCCAACACCTCCGCCTACTTCAACATCACCGCCAAAGGCGCCGATTACGCGCTGTTCAACGGTTCGATGATGGGCAATCACTTTCTCGGCTCGTTACCCGCCGACGGCGAATACACGGTGCAGGTCTATCTCATGCGCAATGCCGCTCGGCGCAATGAAGTGGCCGACTACAACATCTCGCTGATCCTCGCCAACGGCGACGCTGTGGATAACCACGCGCCCTTCGACCAGAACCTGGCGTTGCAGGGCATCAGCTTTCATGTGCAGGCGAATATCGTCGACGGCAAACCCACTTTGCGCATCGAACCCAAGGGGCTGGAAATCGACAACTCGGCGATAACCCGACCGCTTAACGGCGAGATCGTCCGTGCCGAAGTCGCCGACCTCAATAACGACGGCTCACCTGAGATCTACGTTTTTACGCGCGCCTCCGGTCGCGGCATGCCGGGAGAACTGATTGCCTACTCGGCCAACAATAAAAAATCCCTGAGCGACATTTACCTGCCGCCGGTCAGCGACAATCCGAAGACCGCCGAGGGGTATCAGGGAGAGGATTCATTTTCTGTGGTGGAGAACGGGCTGGTACAGCGGTTTCCGCTCTACGACAGCGCCGATGCCGACGCGGGCCGGACAGGAAAAATGCGCCAGGTTCAGTACACGTTGGACGCTGGCGAGGCGGGCTGGATTTTACGGGAAGATAAAGTTACCGAGCGCTGACAAGCATCCAGGAAGGTTCTTACACGCAACATCACTTCCTACATTTCGCATCCTAGGAAATTTCCCTCAATACGCGTCGACTTTCATGAACTGGTGAACAGGTTTTCAGGGGATTACCCTCCACGATTGCTGCCATCCAGCGGACGGTTTGACAGCCGCAACCGCAGAGATTGTTCATTCCACGGAGCTACGTCATGAAAAAAATCACCCGACTTACGCTTGTTGGACCGGTATCTGCCGAAGCGCAAACAGCCGGCCTGAAACCGCAATCCAACACCACCAGTTCGAACCGACGCAAACCCCGCCGCACCATCCCCCTCAAGCAGATGCTCAGCGTACGCGACGACGTCGACACGACAACCCTGCTGGCGCATGCCAGTGACCTCCTTGAATCCCTCGCGGTCATCAGCGCCAACTTTGCTGATGAGTTTGACGGTTCCCAGCGCCATGTTGCGGTCGCTATAAAGCAACTGAGTGCATTGGCCGAAATCGTGATCTGTCGGGTGCGGGACAATCTTGACCCCCAACGATCGTGCGCCACCCCCGACCCTGAAGTTCGCCACTGATGGGCAAAACCTGCACAGGCCGACCTCATTGTCGGCCTGTCTTTTGTTAACCGGTGGAACGACATCGAGCCAGCGCCTCGAGATGAATTTTTCTTCACTGCTGCCGCTGCGCCAAACCGGTAGAGTCCACTCGCTCATTCAAGAAACTACGGTTCGCCCGCACTCTCCCGCGGGCTTTTTTTTGCCTGGCGTTTACGCGCCCTTTGCCACCATCGCTTGCCGTACTCCAGGTTATTGCGCGAACCTGCCAGCAGACTTCTCGCCAACCGGAGCCCCCGATGCCGCTGCTGACCCTGCCCTGCCAACGCATGACGCTGGCCATCCTTGCCCCGGATCAGGCGGCACTGGAAAGTGATTTCTACCAGCGCAATCAACGCCATCTCGCGGCGTGGTCGCCGATCCGGACCACCGATTATTTCTCCACCGAACAGATTCGCCGACGCCTCGACATCCAGGCCCGCGCATTTGAAGCGGGACTGGCGATGCATTTCGCCCTGCTGACGCCCGACAGCCAGCAGATGATCGGTGCCTGCAATTTCAGCGGGATTATTCGCGGCGCGTTTCAGGCGTGTTATCTGGGGTATCACATTGACCAGGCTCATCAGGGCCAGGGCTTGATGCAGGAAGCGCTGGAGGCTGCCATCGCTTACATGTTTGAGACACAGAACCTGCACCGGATCATGGCCAACTACATTCCTGGCAACGATCGCAGTGCACGCTTGCTGGAACGGCTGGGGTTTGAGCGTGAAGGCTACGCCAAGGCGTACCTGAACATAGCCGGACGCTGGCAGGATCATGTGCTGACGGCGTTGGTCAATCCGGCGTTCGAAGCGCCGGATCAGCGCTGGTCACGACGCCTGGCGTGAAATAAACGCTGACGTTCACAATTTGTTAAGCATTGGCGACGTATGCTCAGGTTTCCCGCCCCTTCCGGTTGCCTGAAACCCATGTCGCGTGCCGCCACTTCGCTGTTTCTGCTTGCCGCCCTGCTGTTTTTCTTCGCGCTGGGTAACCATCAATTGCAAGGCTCCACCGAGGCTCGCGTCGCCGGGATCGCCATGGAGATGCACCTGGACAATGACTGGGTAACCCCACGTCTGTTCGGCGAACCGTTTCTGGAAAAACCGCCCCTGAGTTTGTGGCTGGACGCCGGCGCCATGCGCGTATTCGGTGTTTCGCCGTGGGCGGTGCGATTGGCGTCAGCGGTTGCCGGGTTGCTCAGCGTGATGTTGCTTTACGGCATGTTGCGTCGCTTCGAACGGCCAAAAATGGTCGCCTGGACGGCAGGAATTCTCCTGGCAACCATGGCCAGCTACTGGAGCAACGTGCGCGGCGTTGGCGAAGATGCCCTGCTCGCGCTCGGCGTGACCACGGCGCTGTTGGCGTTTTTCCAGGCGCAACGTGCATCGACCCTAGGCAGTTCGTTGCTGTTTATCGTCGGGATTGCCATCGCCACATTGAGTAAAGGCGTGCTCGGGCTGGCGATGCCGGGGGTAGTGATTTTCGCTTATCTGCTGGCCGACAACCTGATGGACAAGCGCCTGAAGGTCGTCGACTGGTTAAGACCCGGGTTGCTCACGGCAATCGGGCTGATTCCGCTGCTGATCTGGCTGGCCGTGCTCTATCAGCACGGCGGGGTGCAAGCGCTCAAGGAAGTGCTGCTGACCAACAGCGTCGGACGCTTCAGCGGATCGTTCGTCGAGGCCGGGCACTACGAACCGTTCTATTACTACCTGGCCAAACTACCCGAAGCCTTCCTGCCGTGGAACATTCTGGTGTACCTGGGGCTGTGGCATTTGCGTAAAGAGCTGAAGGCCAATCGTTACCTGCTGTTTTTCAGCCTGTGGATCATCGTGCAATTCATCATGCTGAGCCTGGCGTCGAGCAAGCGCACGGTGTACCTGATGTCGATGACACCGGCTGCTGCGGTGATTGCTGCCGAATACGCAGGCGTGTTGTTTGAGCGATTGAAAGGGCACGAAACCGCCATCGGGCTCGTCGGAAAAATCGCCCGTCATCGTCAGACACTGGCAATGAGCATCCTCACGCTGGTGATCTTCAGTTACCTGGGCGCAGCGCAATGGGCACTCCCCCACGCGGATAAAAAACTCTCTTTCCTGCCGCTGACCGCACACATTCAGACGCTGCAGGCCGAAGGGCATCAGATCGCCCTGTTTCAGGCCAATGAACGTCTGGGTGGCGCTACCGTGTTCTACACCCAACGCGTGCTCAAGGGGCTGGATACCGATGCACAGTTGAGAGACTTCCTCGCCGCCTCTTCCTCCCACGTCGCAATAATGGCGGCAGACCGCGAACCCGCTGCGCCGTTGAAAGTGCTCAAGACGTTGATGGTTGGAAAGCAGGCGTACTACTTCGTCGGGTATTGAACTAGCGGGAGTACAAACAAGAAACCCGCCAGTAAAAGGCGGGTTTTCTGTAGCGATCGCAAAGACTCAGACAGACGCTTCTGGCTGCGTGCTGAAGGCCTGAGACTGCTTGTCCAGCACCGGCAACGCCAGCCGTGCCCACCCATAAAACGCCAGCGCCGTCAGCAAACACGCCAACCACACGAAGATTCCAGCCCAGAACGTGTGGGACATGTAGTGCCAGCCCTGCAGAACCCGCGTCGTGCCGTAGATAAAACCGAGCAACAACGACCCCCACAGCAAGGCACTGGAAAAACGCCACTGATAGCGACGCGCTACGAAATACAACGCCAGCATGGTGAAACCACCGGACGCATGGCCGCCCGGCCAGCAACGCCCACTACCCGCTTCATGGAATAGCTGGAAATTGCTGTACCACTCGATGTGGGCCATTTTTCCGCCATACAACGTCGTCTCGATCGGGCAGTAAACGCTGGTATGGGACTTGAGGAAATGGATCACGCCCGTACACACCGCGAAAGCCACCACCACAAACAGAAAGTCCCGACGGTGATCAGCGGTGAATCGCAGCACGGGAGCGACTTTGCTGCGCTCCAGAAACGCGCCAAGTCGAGGACGCTTCTGTGCATTGACCAACGGCCAGACCACCGACAGCATCGCACCGATCAGGGCGATTTCGGCCGTCCAGTTCGGAATGATCCGCGCCCATTTGTGCGTCAGTTTTTCGAAGAAGTGAATCTTGTCGAGCGGGAAGCTCTGAGTCAGTGGATCGAACAACAGATTGCTGAAGGCGATGTCGATTTTGGTCATGTCGAACATCAGGAACACCAGCGCCGCACACACCAGCGGAATGCCAAAGTTGTAGGCGTAAAAACGAGATTTCATCGGGTGGTCACCGTGCGCCAGTCGGAAGCTTCAATAAAGCCGAGCATTTTTGGAGCCGCCGGGCTGGCAGCGGAAACAAACAGTGAAGCGCCGTAACCCAGGTTGGATGTCGGCACTTTCAGATCTTTTTCCAATTGCCCCATGCACTCGCTGTGGGTCACCAGAATCAGGTTACGACCGGGGATCTTGTGCGAAAGCGCGTCCTGCAACATGTGCCCCTTGCAGTTCATCAACCAGTCTTCCCCACTCGCGGCCCGATTGAACATGTAACCGGCCGTCTGCACGGTGCGCAGCGACGGGCTGTTGTAGATGTCGGCATTGTTCAGGCCCAGTTGTTCGAACTGTGCACCGACACTGACGGCGGCACTGCGCGAACGGTCGGTGATGCCGTCATGGCCGATCAGGCACGGCGCACTGGAGTGATCGCAGCGCTCGACGTGGCGCACCAGCACGATCATGTCGCCCTTGGCCCACCCCGCCGCCAACGCCTTCGCACCGGCCACGTTGCCGTGGGCCAGATCCGGCACCGACGCCGGTGCCAGCAACCAAAGGGTCAGTGGAATCACCATCACCGAGGCCGCCAACACGACCCAAGTGTTTCGAAAACGCGCCAAACCGCTCAGATCAATCGAGCGCTTGGCGCCGAACAGACTCAGTCTCAATTCCACAAAAAACCGCCTCGCCAGCCAGCATCACTTGTCATTCGATGCGGCGAAGCTACAGACGCCCGTGTGGGCAGCCAGTGAAACCCATGTGAAAAAAGTCTTGGGATCGGCTTGTTACAAATTCTGTCGGACAAAATCCTTTCAGCTCTCGGATTTACGGCCGATACACACCTGCTACACCCTTGCTGGCTCAAAAAAACAACAATCTTCCAGCCTAACCGACGATCAAGAAACCCAACGTTTCTGGAGGAATTGTGATGAATAGCTGGTTCGGTAACATCAGCGTGAACCTGAAATTGGGATTGGGCTTCGGCCTTGTCCTGGCACTGACCTGCGTACTGGCCCTGACCGGCTGGACCAGCCTGGGCAGCCTGATTGACCGCAGTAACTGGATGAGCGACATCACCCAGCTCAACGCCGGCCTGACCAAACTGCGCGTGGTGCGCCTGCAATACATGCTGACCAACGGCGACGAGACCGCCGCGCAGAATGTGCAGACCACCCTCGACGGTTTCGCCGCACAACAGCAACAACTGATCAGCAGCTTCAAAAGCCCGGAAAACGTCAAACTGCTCAAGGAGCAGGCCGCGACTATCGCCGAGTACCAGACGTCGCTGAACAAGATGCGCAACGCCTACCGCACCGGTAACACCGCGCGCGAGACCATGGGCGCTAACGCCCAAACCGCTTACAGCCTGATTGAAGCGATCAGCACCCGCGTCCACCAGATGGCGATGAGCGAACAGCGTTTCGACCAGTTCCAGGCCATCACTGGCGCCAAGGAAGCGTTCATCCTCGCGCGCTACGAAGTGCGTGGCTACACCGCCACCACCAACGCCGAAACCGAGCAGAAAGCCATCGGCCAACTCGACGCGGCCATCGCCAGCCTCAAGCCACTGAATGTGCATTTCGGCGATACCCAGCAAGATGCCCTGCGTCAGCTGGAAGCGGCGCTGATCAACTATCGCAGCGCGCTGATGGCCTACAAGTCCGCCAACAGCGAAGCCGTGCAGGCACGCAAGGAAATGACCGATCAGGGCAGCACTATCGTGAAACTGAGCGAGCAGCTGTATCAGATCCAGCTTGATCGCCGCGACGCCGAAAGCGCCCAGGCCCGTACCCTGCAACTGATCAGCACCCTGCTGGCTCTGCTGGTGGGCATCATTGCCGCCGTGATCATCACCCGTCAGATCACCCGCCCGCTGCAAGACACCCTTGCCGTGGTCGAGCGCATCGCCAGCGGCGACCTGTCGCAAAACGTGGTCGTCACCCGCCGCGACGAACTCGGTGTGCTGCAACAAGGCATCGCCCGCATGGGCGTGACCTTGCGCGACCTGATCAGCGGCATCCGCGACGGCGTCACCCAGATCGCCAGCGCTGCCGAAGAACTGTCGGCCGTGACCGAGCAGACCAGCGCCGGTGTCAACAGCCAGAAAATCGAGACCGATCAGGTCGCCACCGCCATGCACGAGATGACCGCCACCGTGCAGGAAGTCGCGCGCAACGCCGAAGAAGCCTCACAAGCGGCCGCCGCTGCTGACGGCGAAGCCCGTGAAGGCGACAAGGTTGTGAATGAAGCCATCGCCCAGATCGAGCGTCTGGCCAGCGAAGTGGCGCGTTCCACTGAGGCCATGAGCGTGTTGCAGCAGGAAAGCGACAAGATCGGCAGCGTCATGGACGTGATCAAAGCCGTTGCCGAACAGACCAACCTGCTGGCGCTCAACGCTGCCATCGAAGCGGCACGCGCCGGTGAAGCCGGTCGCGGTTTTGCCGTGGTGGCCGACGAAGTCCGTGGTTTGGCTCAGCGCACACAGAAATCCACCGAAGAAATCGAAGGCCTGGTCGCCGGCCTGCAGAACGGCACGCAGCAAGTCTCGGCCGTGATGAACAACAGCCGCGCGCTGACCGACAGCAGTGTTGCCCTGACCCGCAAGGCCGGCTCGTCCCTGGAAAACATCACCCGCACGGTGTCGAACATCCAGTCGATGAACCAGCAGATCGCCGCCGCTGCCGAGCAGCAAAGCGCCGTGGCCGAAGAGATCAGCCGCAGCATCATCAACGTGCGCGACGTGTCCGAACAGACCGCCGCCGCGAGCGATGAGACCGCCGCGTCCAGCGTTGAACTGGCGCGCCTGGGGGGTCAGTTGCAGCAGATGGTGAGCCACTTCCGCGTCTGATTGACCGACTAACGAAGAAGCCCGCTACCACATCAACTAGATGTGATAGCGGGCTTTTTTGTGGGCGCTATTGAACAGCAACAGAAGCCGTCAGCTCGCCCACGGATCAATGATTTCAACACCACTTGACTCAAAATCCTTCACATTACGAGTGGCAATGGATGCGCCATGCGCTCGGCAGATCGCGGCTATTTGCGCGTCAGCCATCGACACCGCGCGGCCCTTTGCTTCGCAATCAGCAACCAATGTTGCGTACTCGACGGCGGCATGGGCATCGAACGGCAAAATGCGCCCGGCAAAGTCCTCTTCGAACATGGCCATGGCATGCGCCTCCAGTTTTTGTTTGCGCTTGCCAGAGGGCAGGCGTGCGATGCCGTGAAGTATTTCGGCCACGGTGACCGCGCTGATTGCCAGATCCATCGCCGGCTGCGCATCCACCCAGACAAGCAGCCGGGTTGCCGGCTCGAGGCGCATAAACTCTGAAAGCACGTTGGTATCGAGCACTATCATTCAGAAAAATCCACGCCGGTGGCTTTATCTGAACGCGCGGGTAGATCCAGCTCCACGGCCCCCACATCGCTGAACCTGTTGCGAATCCGACTGCCAAGCCCACCAGCGCGATCAACCGTCGCCAAGGCTCTGCCCAGAATCAGGCGTGCTTCTTCTTCCATGGAATGTCCGTTATGGGCAGCGGTGATACGCAACTGCTCCTTGAGCTTCTCATCAAGGTTTCGGATTGTGATGCTGGCCATGACGCCCCCTGCAATCAATGAAATCATTGATTGCAGGCTAACACATCCCGCCTTGCTGAGATTTGGCAATCTTCCCAGTGGCAATTACACCCTCAGCGCATTCCACGTCTGCAATTTACTTCAGCCATGCTTTCAAACTACCTTTCAGGGCATTCATTCGCTCATGCAGGCTTTGATCATGCCATCGCTCGGTTTCACCTCCGTTCCGCCCCTGCTCAAATACCTGCGCCATGCCGAGCGACTGGGCATGGCCATTGCGCCGGCATTGGCGGCGGCCGGGTTGCAGGCGCAGCAGTTGAGCGACAACAGCCTGCGCCTGCCGGGTGAGGCGCATGAAAAACTGCTCGATTATTTCTGCGAACACTCGGGCGATCCATTGTTTGGGCTCAACGCGGCCACGTTCGTGCTACCCAACTCGTGGAGCGTGCTGGGTTACATCACCATGAACTGTGCGACGCTGGGTGATGCCATGAGCCGGATCATGCCGTTCGAGAAACTGGTCGGCGACATGGGTGTGAGTCGCGCCGAAGTGCAGGACGGCCATGTGCACCTGATCTGGACTTGCCGTTATCAGCGCCCACAGATTCGCCGGCATCTGGTGGAAAACGTGCTCGGTTCGTGGCTGCACTATGCGCGCTGGATTGCTGATATGCAGCTGTCGCCGGCGGCTGTGTGGCTGGAACATTCCTGCCCTGCCGAGACCACGTTGGCGCAGTACGAAGCGTTTTTCGGTTGCCCGGTTTTGTTCGATCAGCCTTATTCAGCGTTGATTGTGCCGTTGGCGTATCTGCAATTGCCGTTGCGCCAAGCCGATGCGCAATTGCTGCGCACGCTGGAAGAACATGCGATGGGGTTGATGGCGACGCTGGAGGATGCGTCGCTGGCGCTACGCGTGAAAAACATCCTGCGCCAATTGCTCAAGGAAGGTCTGCCACGCAAGGAACAGGTGGCCGAGCAGTTGTCCGTGTCGGCGCGTACGCTGCAACGTCAACTGCAACAGGCCGGCACCTCGTATCAGCAGATTCTCGATGACCTGCGTCAGGAACTGGCTGAGCATTACTTGCTCAACAGCAACCTGCCGATTCAGGACATTGCGCAGTATTTGGGTTTTACCGAACCGCGTTCGTTTCACCGCACGTTCAAGCGTCGGCGGGGGATGCCGCCGGGGGAGTTTCGGCAGATGCATCGGGGCTGACTGTGCGGACCTCTTCGCGAGCAAGCCCCCACAGGGGCTCCATGTCGTACACAAAATCTGTGTCCACTGAGGTTCCAGTGTGGGAGCGGGCTTGCTCGCGAAGGCGTCAGTCGCAGCACCGGAATCCGACAGGCAAATCCTTGATCTCTGTAGTGCAATAAACACCTCGCAGCGCATCCGTTTAAAGACATCCAGTGTTACGCCCGACAGCCTACAAATCCTTGCGCCGCTGCCTACGCCTGCGCCAGAATCCGCCGGCTTGTGCGCCCCGGAGCCCATCGGTAACTTGAGTCCGTCACTGATTTCCAGTGATCGGGTTTAGTAGCCCGTGGTAATTCTGCTGGTCGTACATTCATCACAGGTGCTCCCGTACCTGAGCTTGATGGTGGCTGTACGTAGGGCGCTTCGGCGCGCCGGCTTAAGCTGAGTTCCCCGGTCTACTAACCTGCGTACAGCTGCCTCCCTTTCGTTTAGTAGCAAAAGGGTTGGCGCTCAATGAAGGGAACACAGCTTATGTTCAAAGTAACGCCCAACCCGCCGTTCACCGACCCGGCCTCCCCCTACGAATCGCCCGATTCAAAGAAATTCCACGAAGCCGCCGAGCGCGCCCTCGACCATTACCTCAAACCCGCCGACCAAATCATGGCCGCGCCGTACAAACCCAACACCCTCTACATGGCACACCCCGACGCCGACACTGAATCCCTGCTGGTCGATGCCAGTGAAACCCTCGGTTCGGCCACGGTCATGATCAACAACCATGTGGCGCTGGTTGAAGGCACGCACCGCAAGACACTGCAAGGTATTGCTCAAGTGGTGATGCTGGCCGAATTGGCCGTCAATCGCGTGTTGGACACGTTAGTGCCGACTGAGTAACGAAAAAGCCCGCAGTCAAACCCTGATGGTTTGGCTGCGGGCTTTTTCTGTGCGGCTTAAAACGGTTTCAAACACTGATCGCGTTAGTAAACACCAGCCGATTGCCAAACGGGTCGGCAATGGTCATGTCCTGACTGCCCCACGGCATGGCCTGGATCTGTGGGTGCGAGAATTTGTAATCCTTGGCCAGCAGTTGCTGCTGAAACGCCTCCAGCTCATCCGTTTCAATCCGCAGCGCCGAACCCGGCGTCGCATCACCATGATGCTCGGACAGATGCAGCACACACTCACCCCGCGACACTTGCAGATACAACGGGAAATTCGCTTCGAAACGATGCTGCCAGTCGATCCTGAAACCGAGAAAGTCGACGTAGAACTCTACGGCTTTGGCTTCATCGAAAATGCGCAGGATCGGAGTGGTTTTGCCGAAGCTCATGGGGGGGCTCCCTGACTGATTGGCCCAAAAGTGTAGCGGGGCTGAATGTCAGCACTTCGGCTTGTGGATGGCTTTCTTTAGTCGCAATGTGCCACTGCTGTGACGCACTGCGCGAAACGTCAACGAAAGCCGTCACGCAAATCGCCCTGACGGGCAAGAAAACGCCCTTCCCTTCGCCCATTCGCCTGCCCATCGCAATAACTCAAAACACCGTTGATCCACACCCCGTCAATGCCTTGCGCCGGCCGTTGCGGGTCGCTGAAATCCGCCACGTCACGCACCGTTGCCGGATCGAACAACACCAGATCGGCCCAGTAGCCTTGCCGAATCTCGCCCCTGCCCTTCAAACCGAATCGGGCCGCCGACAGACCGGTCATTTTGTGCACCGCTGTGTGTAAGGGAAACAACCCGACGTCACGACTGAAATGTCCCAACACCCGTGGGAAAGCGCCCCACAAACGCGGATGCGGGAACGGGTCTTCCGGCAGTCCGTCAGACCCCACCATCGACAACGGATGCGCGAGGATTCTTCGTACATCGGCCTCGTCCATGCCGTAGTACACCGCCCCCGCGGGTTGCAGGCGCTGGGCGGCGTCGAGCAGCGGCACGTTCCATTGCGCGGCGATGTCGATCAGGTCGCGACCGCTGACTTGCGGATGCGGCGTCGACCAGGTGATGGTGATGCGGTGGGCATCGGTGACTTGCTTGAGATCCAGCGTCGATGAACTCGCCGCATACGGATAACAATCGCAGCCGACCGGGTGAGTTTTTGCCGCGTCTTCAAGAGCGGCCAACAACTGCGGACTGCGCCCCCAGTTACCGACACCGGCGCATTTGAGGTGAGAAATGATCACCGGCGAGCGGGCATGACGACCGATTTGAAACGCCTCGTCCATCGCCTCCAGCACTGGGGCGAATTCGCTGCGCAGGTGAGTGGTGTACACCGCGCCGCATGCGCTGAGTTCTTCGCTCAGTTGCATCACTTCATCGGTGGAGGCGTTGTAGGCGCTGGCGTACGCCAAGCCTGTGGATAAACCCAGCGCACCGGCCTCGAGACTTTCGCGCAACTGCTCGCGCATGGCGCTGATTTCGTCAGCCGTTGCGGTGCGGAACAAGTCATCAAGATGATTGCTGCGCAGCGCTGTGTGGCCGATCAGTGCGGCGACATTGAGCGTGGTGTTGGCCGCTTCGACCGCTGCGCGGTAGTCGCTGAAGCGTGGATAAACGAATGCCGCTGCCGTGCCGAGCAGGTTCATCGGGTCGGGTGGGTTGCCTTTCAACGTCACCGGCGAGGCGCTGATCCCGCAGTTGCCGACAATCACCGTGGTCACGCCTTGGCTGAGCTTGGGCAGCATTTCTGGCTGGCGGATGACCACGGTGTCGTCGTGGGTGTGCACGTCGATAAACCCCGGCGCCAGCACGCGGCCGGCGGCGTCGATTTCTTCGCTGGCGGTGGCGTCGTGCAAGTCGCCGATCTGCTCGATGCGACCATTGAGAATCGCCACGTCGGCACTGTAACCGGGGCGGTTGCTGCCATCGATGATCAGGGCGTTACGAATCAACGTGTCGTACAGCATGTCAGTCTCCCAGCGGCAGGTGATCATCGCCGCCACGGTATTCGTCGAGGGCGAGTTTGATCCGCCGCAGACGTTCTTGATTGTCTTGAGGATTGGCCAGCGCCAGCTCGGTGGCAAGCACGTCGATGGCCAACAACATGCCGTAGCGCGCTGCCGTCGGTTTGTAGATGAACGAGGTTTCCGCGCTTTGCAGCGGCAGGACGAGGTCGGCCCGTTCGGCCAGCGGCGAATCGGCGCGGGTGATGGCCAGAATGCGTGCGCCGTAGTTGCGCGCCAGTTCGACGGTTTCCAGTAGTTCCGGGGTGACACCGGTCAATGAGCAGACAATCACCACTTGTTCGGCGTTCAGGCTGGCGGCGGTGACGCGCATCATCACCGCGTCATGACACACCGCAATCGGGTAGCCGAGGCGCACCAGCCGTACCTGCAATTCATCGCTGCACAGGGTCGAGCAGCCGCCCATGCCGAACGCGTGAATCATGCGTGCCTGGCTGAGCATTTTCACCGCGTCGGCAAATCGCGATTCGTCGAAGGCCGCCAGATGCTGGCGCAGCGTGGTTTCGATGTCGCCAACAATCTGCCCGTAAAACGCCGACTGCTCAGGTGTGCCGGCCGGGTCGAGAAAACGGCTGCCAACGCCGCTGGCCTGGGCCAGTTGCAGGCGCAGATCACGCAAATCGCGACAGCCGACGGTGCGGGCAAATCGCGACAGTGTGGCGGTGCTGACTTCGGCCCGTTGCGCCAAATCATCGAGGCTGGCGGAGGCGGCAAAGCCGACGTCGTCGAGCATCAGCCGAGCAATGCGCCCTTCACCGGCGCTGAAGGAATCCTGACGGGCGCGGATCTGATAGAGGATGTCCATGACGGCGGGCTCCGGTTACAGCAAGTAAGAAAGGCCGACAGTCAGACCGAAAGCGACCAGCGAGATCAAGGTCTCAAGCACGGTCCAGGTCTTGAACGTCTGCGCGACCGTCATGTTGAAGTATTCCTTGATCAACCAGAAGCCGCCGTCGTTGACGTGGGAAAAGATCACCGACCCGGCACCGGTCGCCAGCACCAACAGTTCAGGGTGTGGATAACCCAGACCGATGGCGACTGGCGCAACCACGCCCGAAGCGGTGGTCATCGCCACCGTGGCCGATCCTGTTGCCACGCGCATCAACGCCGCAAACAGCCAGCCCATCATCAGCGGCGAGAGATGAAATTCGTGAGCGAGGCCAACGATCTGATCGGTCACGCCGGCATCGACCAGAATCCGGTTCAAGCCACCGCCCGCGCCGACCAGCAAGGTGATGCTGGCCGTCGGCGCCAGGCATTCATTGGTGAACTTGAGGATCGATTCGCGGTTGAAACCCTGGGCGATGCCCAACGTCCAGAAACTCAGCAAGGTCGCCAGCAGCAGCGCAATCACCGAGTTGCCGATAAACAACAGGAACTGATTGAGGCCGCTGCCCGGTGTGGAAATCAGGTTGGCCCAACCGCCGATCAGCATCAGCACCACCGGCAACAGGATGGTCGCCATGGTGATGCCGAACCCTGGCAGGTTGTCGCGCGGTTCGCGGTCGAGGAATTGTTTTTCCAGCGGGTTA
Source organism: Pseudomonas sp. NPDC087615 (assembly GCF_044743445.1). Classification (NCBI taxonomy): domain Bacteria; kingdom Pseudomonadati; phylum Pseudomonadota; class Gammaproteobacteria; order Pseudomonadales; family Pseudomonadaceae; genus Pseudomonas; species Pseudomonas sp. NPDC087615. The sequence goes on from NZ_JBIUWM010000048.1 coordinate 24,620, forward strand.
TCCGCCGGTAATTGAATGCGCGGCACGATGAATTTGGCGTAGAGCGGCCCTGCGATGATTGCCGTCGGTATGCCGATCGCAATCGCATACAGCAGCGTCTGCCCGACTGAAGCCTGATAGGCCTGCACCGCCAGCATCGCTGCCGGGTGCGGCGGTACCAGCGCGTGCACAACCGACAAACCGGCGACCATTGGCAGGCCGACCATCAAAATCGACACACCGACCCGCCGCGCCACGGTGAAAGCAATCGGCACCAGCAAGACGAAACCGACTTCGAAGAACAGCGGTAAACCGACCAGAAACGCGATGCAGACCATGGCCCAGTGCGCGTTCTTTTCACCAAATTTGTCGATCAACGTACGCGCCATCTGCTCGGCGCCGCCGGACTCGGCCATCATTTTGCCGAGCATCGTCCCCAACGCCACCACCAGCGCAATATGCCCCAGCGTCTTGCCCACCCCGGCCTCATACGCGCCCACCACGCCGGACGGCGGCATACCCGCCACCAGCGCCAGACCAATGGAAATCAGGGTGATGACAATGAACGGGTTGAGCCGGTAACGGGCGATCAGCACGATCAGAGCAATGATGGCGACGGCGGCGTAGACCAGCAGCCAATAGCCGAAGGAAGGCGTCATGCGGTACTCCTCGAAAGGGTCACGTTCGAATGGGTTGTGAAACTCATAAATCATTTCGAGATCGAGTTTTCAAACGCCATGAAAGTCATTTTCGTGGAGAGGTAAGACCTGTCGCGGATGGATAGGCCGTGTCGCGATTATTGAAAATCGCGGGGTGGGATTTACATCGTTATGGGGTTAACACAAAACCCTGTGGGAGTGGGCTTGCTCACGAAGGCGGTGTGTCAGGCGACAGCAACGTTGGCTGGTCCTGCGTTTTCGCGAGCAAGCCCGCACACAGGGGATCATGGTGGTTACGAAACCTGTGGGGGCGGGCTTGCTTGTCGCGCACCTCATTCAGCCTTTGAAATCGGCGCTGGCGTAGGCGGCGAGTTTGCTCTGGATGAAGTCGAGGAAGCACTGAATGCGCAGCGCCAGTTGCGAATTACGGTAATACACGGCGTTGATCGGCTGGCGATAGCCGCTGTTGAACTCGGCCAGCACCACGTTCAGGCGCCCGGCGCGAATGTCGTCGATGGTCATGAAGTGCGACAGGCACGCGATGCCCTGCCCTTCCAGCGCCAGTTGCCGCACGGTCTCGCCACTGGAGGCGCTGATCGCCGGGGTGATCGGCCAGCGGTCGCCATGCACATAACGCAACGGCCACTGATTGAGGCCCTCGTTCTGAGTAAAACCGAGCAAGGTGTGTTCGCTCAGATCGGCCACTTGCAGCGGCGTGCCGTGCTTTTCGAGATAGGCGGGACTGGCAACGATCAACAGCGGACTGCATCCGAGCGAACGCGCATGCAGCGTCGAGTCGGCAAGGGTGCCGATGCGGATGGCGATGTCGGTGCTCTGTTCCAGCAGGTCAATGATCAGGTCATTGCTGTTGAGTTCGAGCTGGATGTCGGGGTAGAGACGGCGGAATTCGTCGATGTAGGGAACCACGGCGTGGAGCATGAATGGCGATGCTGCATTGATCCGCAGCCGTCCGGACGGCGTTTGCTGACGTGAGGACAGGCGTTCTTCGAGCGCGTCCATCTGATCGAGAATCAGCTTGGCCTGCTCGAAGAAATACTTGCCCTCCTCGGTCAGGTCCATGCGCCGCGTGGTGCGGTTGATCAGCGTGGTGTCGAGCTTGGCTTCCAGCCGCGACAGGGTGCGACTGACGGCCGACGGCGTGTGCCCGACCTGCTCGGCGGCGGCGGAAATCGAGCCGCATTCGATCACGCAGACGAAAATCTGCAACTCATCGGATCTGGCTTTCACGGGTGTCCTCTGATCGATTGGCCTGCACCGCAGGTTCAGGCCTTCGATAGTAGCCGAGCATCAAGCCTTGAGGCCAAACACCTCGGTCAAATGCTGCGCATAACGCGCCACATCGTTTTCGATGTTCGGGCGTTTCATCACGTCAACGCAGAGGAAGGTCGGCAGGCCGGTCATGCCCAAAAACTCATTGGCCTTGTGGAACGGGAAGTACACCGCGTCCACGCCTTTGGCTTCAAAGAAGTCGTTCGGATCATCGAAGGCTTGCTGTGGCGCGTTCCAGGTCAGCGACAACATGTATTGCTTACCCTGAATCAGCCCACCGCTGCCGTACTTCTGCGACGCGTCGGAACGGGTGCGACCATCACTGGCGTACAGGCTGCCGTGGCCTTCGGTGAAGACTTCGTCGAGGTACTTTTTCACCGTCCACGGCGCGCCCATCCACCAACCCGGCATCTGATAAATGATCACGTCGGCCCAGAGGAATTTGGCCACTTCTTCGGCGACGTCGTAACCCTCGTCGATGAAGGTGGTTTTGACATCCATACCGCCGCGATCCAGCACGCTCAGCGCCGCTTCGTGCAGGGTGGTGTTGTAGCGACCGTCAGAGTGGGCGAATTTTTTACCGCCATTGAGCAACAGAACTTTTTTCATGAGAAAGCCTCGGCACAGCCATTGGGCTGGATGGAGAAGGGAAAATTGAATGGCGGCAGATTAACCATCCCTCTTTCGCGGAATAAGCCGGGGTGGCGCAAAATACATTTGAGTAAAACGCACGAATCGACAGAAGATTATTGCCTTAGCATTGGTAGCCATCTGAATTGGAGGAGTCGTTTCTGATGAGTGAACGCCGGGGCTTCATCCTGCACGCCAAGACCCGCCCAGAAAAATCCGAGGCTTTCGAAGCGCTGTTTCGCGCCTACGTCGAGCCCAGCCGCGCTGAGCCGGGCTGCATCGAGTACCACATGCTGCGCGACAAAGAAGATCCGACGTTGTTCATCTTTTACGAGGTCTGGGAGTCCCAGGCGCATCTCGATGTGCATTCGACGCTGCCGCACATGAAGACGTTTTACGCCGAGCGCATGGACTATCTGGAACGCGATTTCGATATCCGTCTGATCGACATGCTCAGCGAAGCATCGGCTAACCGCTGATCAGCAAGTGGGCGCGGCGCAGCTTGACGGTGTGCGCCCGGGAGTTCAGCGCCCGGCCCAATTACGCCAAAGCTTCGCTGTGCGCCTTGACTCTCCCCTAAGGGGCAGACTTCATCCTTGGCTTTTTCATCAGCAAGGACGATGACGATGGGCAAACGTATCCTGTTGATTCTCGGGCATCCTTCGGCGAACAGCTTGTGCGCCGCACTCGCCGAAAGTTATGCACAATCGGCACTCGATGCCGGACACGAAGTTCGCCAGTTGCGACTTGGTGAAATGAACTTCGATCCGGTGTTACGCCAGGGCTATGAACAGATTCAAGCGCTGGAAGATGACTTGAGTGCGGCACAGTCCGACATCCTCTGGGCCGAGCATCTGACGCTGGTGTACCCGATCTGGTGGGGCGGCATACCGGCGCTGCTCAAAGGTTTTTTTGATCGGGTGTTGTTGCCGGGTTTCGCCTTCAAATACCGCAAAGGCAAAGCGTTCCCCGACAAATTGCTGAAAGGCCGCACCGCGGATTTGCTGGTGACCATGGACACGCCGCCCTGGTATTACCGCTGGGTCTATCGCATGCCCGCCTTGCATGAAGTACGCAAGAGCACCCTAGCGTTCTGCGGAATAAAACCACTGCGCACGCTCACGTTCGGCCCGGTGCTGGGCTCAAGCGCTCAGCAGCGACAGGCGTGGTTGCAACAGGCGCAGGCTATCGTCAGTCGTTGAGTCTGGCGATAATCACTGAGGCATAGCCAAGGTAAAAAGGACTGTTCATGTACATCAGCGAAGCCGCTCAACGCGCCAGCTCCACGGTCAAAACCATCCGCCATTACGAGGCTATTGGATTGCTGCCCCCACCTCGACGACAGGGCAAATATCGCGTCTACGACCAGCAAAGCGTCGAACTGCTGGGTTTTATAAAGTGTGCGAAGGAGATGGGCTTCAAACTTATGGAGCTGCAGAAAATTTTCGCAGGCCATCACGGAGAGTCGATGCCTTGGGCTTTGGCACAGCAGGCCATCGAAGACAAAAAACGCGAGATCAGCGACCAGATCGCCAAACTTTCTCGACAGCACGCGCAGTTGGTGGCATTTGACGCGAACCTGCAACAGGCTCGCGAGCAATGCCCGCTGGAAAATCTGTAAGTGTTGGCGCGTTTCTGAGCAGCTCGATGTCGAACACAGACAACTGAGCGGCGACCGGGCGCTATAGGGTGCGACTTCATTCCTCATGTCCACCGCCCGGAGTCCTCATGACCGCGACCGCCCCTATCACCGTTCTGCGCGACACCCACCCACTGCCGGTACTCGACGCCTGCAAATGGGAAAAACTCGAAGGCGACCCGCACACCGTCAACCTCAATGCTTACACCAGCGAAGACGGCAGCAAGATCATGGGCACCTGGATCTGCACGCCGGGCAAGTGGCGCGTTGAATACGTGAAGTGGGAGTACTGCCATTTTCAGGAAGGCTACTGCGTGATCACCCCGGACGGCATGGCGCCGATTCATCTGCGCGCCGGCGATATTTTCGTGGTTGAACCGGGCATGAAAGGCACTTGGGAAGTGGTCGAGACCGTACGCAAATATTTCGTGTTCGCCTGATGCTAAAAAGCCGGGGAACCACCCGACGTGGTTTCCCGGCAACACTGACTGCACGTTGATTGGCCCTACATTGGCGGCGATTGCTACTGCGGTTTGCGATAGCTGTTGATGATCGCCGAGAAGTCTTTCCCGCCGTCCCCGCGCTGGCTCATCGCCTGATACAGCTGCTGCGCCACCGCGCCGAGCACCACCGGTTGGTGTGCCTGACGCGCCGCTTCAGTCGCCAGCCCCAGATCCTTGAGCATCAGTTCGGCACCGAAGCCGCCGGTATAACCGCGCGAGGCCGGTGCCGTTTCGACGATGCCAGGCCACGGGTTATACATTTCCGAACTCCAGCAGCGACCGGTCGAACTGTTGATGATCCCGGCCAGCACCGAGGTGTCGATCCCCAGTGCATCGCCCAATGCCATGGCTTCACTGACGCCCACCATGGAAATCGCCAGCAGCAGGTTGTTGCAGATCTTGGCGATCTGCCCGGTGCCGACTTCACCACAATGCACAATGTTGCGGCCCATCTGCGCCAGCACCGGTTGCAAAGTCGCGAACAGCTCCGGCGTTGCACCGACCATGAAAGTCAACGTCCCGGCCGTCGCACCGCCGGTGCCGCCGGAAACCGGTGCGTCAGCCATGGCCACACCTTGCTTGGCAGCGGCCGCCGCCACATCGCGAGCGGTCTGCGGATCGATGGTGCTGCAATCCACTGCCGGCACACCTTTGCCGATGCCGGCCAACACGCCGTCCTCACCGAGCCAGACACTGCGCACATGCACCGCGGCCGGGAGCATGGTGATCACCAGTTCTGCATCTTCAGCGGCTTCGCGCGCCGAGGCACGGAGGGTGCCGCCCAGTTGTTCCAGTTCTGCCAGCACGGTTTTGTTCAGATCGACCAGATTCAGTGAATGGCCGGCCTTGATCAGGTTGCGCGCCATCGGTGCGCCCATGTTGCCCAGACCGATAAATGCGATTTTCATGGCTCGCTCCTCAGCGCAGGTTGATGGTGGTGTTCACGCCGTCATTGACGCTGTCGTCATCGAACCAACGCGCCGTGACCGTTTTGGTCTGCGTGTAGAACTGCACCACTTGCTTGCCATACGGGCCGAGGTCGCCGAGTTTTGAACCACGGGAACCGGTGAAGCTGAAGAACGGCACCGGCACCGGAATCGGGATGTTGATGCCGACCTGACCGACGTCGATTTCCGTCTGGAACTTGCGCGCCGCCGCACCGCTCTGGGTGAACAGGCCCGTGCCGTTGCCGAACGGGTTGGCGTTGACCAGCGCGATGGCCTGGTCGAGGGTATCGACTTCCAGCACCACCAGCACAGGGCCGAAGATTTCCTGGGTGTAAATCTGCATGTCGGTGGTCACCCCGGAGAACAGGGTCGGGCCGACGAAGTTGCCTTGCTCGTAACCCGGCACGCTGATGTCGCGACCGTCCAGCTCAAGCTTGGCGCCCTCCTTGATGCCGCTTTCGATCAGATCGAGGATCCGCGCCTTGGCTTTTTTCGAGATCACCGGGCCGACATCAGTGCCTGGCTCGCTGCCGGCGTTGACCTTCAGCTTCTGCGCCAGGGCCTTGAGATCCGGCAGCCATTGTTTTGCTGCACCCACCAGCACGACCACGGATGTCGCCATGCAACGTTGCCCGGCCGCGCCAAAACCAGCGCCGACCAGTGCATTGAGGGCTTGCTCGCGATTCGCATCGGGCAACACCACGGCGTGGTTCTTCGCGCCCATCATCGACTGCACGCGTTTGCCATGTTTGCCGGCCAAGTCGTAAACGTGAGTACCAACAGCGGTCGAACCGACGAAGGACACGGCTTTGATGTCTTTGTGCGTGCACAGGCCATCGACCACGTCTTTGCCGCCATGCACCACGTTGAGCACGCCCGCCGGGACACCGGCCTCAATCGCCAATTCCACCAGCAGCAGGGTCGACAGCGGATCCTGCTCCGAAGGCTTGAGCACGAAGGTGTTGCCGCAGGCGATGGCCATCGGGAACATCCACAGCGGAATCATTGCCGGGAAGTTGAACGGCGTGATGCCGGCGCAAACGCCGATCGGCTGACGCAGGGTGTAAGTATCAACGCCACCGGCAACGTTCTCGGCGAATTCGCCCATTTGCAGCGTGCCGATTGAGCAAGCGTGCTCGACCACTTCCAGGCCACGGAAAATATCGCCCTCGGCGTCGGCAATGGTTTTGCCCTGCTCGGCGCTCAGCACCACGGCAATGCGCTTGGAATGCTCGCGGATCAGCGCTTGCAGCTTGAGCATGATGCGCATACGCGCGCCGATCGGGGTCAGTTTCCAGGTCTGGAAGGCGCGTTGCGCGGCGCTGACAGCGGCATCGACTTCAGCGGCGGTGGCGAATGGGACTTTGGCCAGCACTTGCTGAGTCGCGGGGTTGACGATGTCGTGCCATTCGGTGGACTGCGACTCGACCCACTCGCCGTCAATCAGCAGCTTGACCTTCTGCAGCGTGGTGTCGTTGGGCGTAAGCGATGCGTTCATGCTGGTCTCCAGAACTTGTTTTTATCGTAGGAGCCAAGGCGAAAGGTGCGCCTTGAGATGAGGCGTGTGTCACGAATTGGTTGTCGGACGGTTTTTGGAGTATAGATGTGCAAACTTCTAATAAGAACGCACATATAAGCCCGTCCATCATGCAAAAAAACATCACCTCGCTAGGTTCACTGAACTGGGACGACCTCAAGTTTTTCCTCGAAGTCGCCCGCACCCGCAAGGCCAGCACCGCCGCCAAACGGCTCGCCGTCGACTACACCACGGTGTCGCGGCGGATCAGTTCGCTGGAAGCGGCGCTCGGTACGCTGCTGTTCGAAAAGTCGCGCACCAGCGGCTTCGTCTTGACCACCGAAGGCCAGCGTTTGCTGGGTTATGCCGAGTCGATTGAAAGCACATTGCACATGGCCTGCGAGCAGGTATCAGGCTCCGGCGTGGCGCTGTCCGGGCATGTGCGGATGGGCTGCACTGAAGGGTTTGGCAGCTTCTTCATCACGCCGCAACTGAGCCACTTCGTCGACGCCTACCCGGCGATCTCGGTGGACATCCTGCCCCTGCCGCACTTCATCAGCCTGTCCAAGCGCGAAGCCGACATCGTCATTGCCCTGGAACGCCCTGAACACGGGCCGTACGTGTGCTGCAAACTCTGCGACTACCGCTTGCAGCTGTACGCAACCCAGGACTATCTGGATAAACACCCACCCATCCGCCGCTCGGCCGATTTGAGCAAGCATCAATTCATCAGTTATGTGGATGATCTGGCGTTCAGCTCGGAGCTGTTGTACCTGGCGAACGTGCTGCCAGGCGCCAGCGCAAACCTGCGCAGCACCAGCGTGATCGCGCAATACGTTGCAGCGCAGCAAGGGCGCTCACTGGCGATTCTGCCGTGCTTCCTCGCCGCACAGGACCCGCGCTTGCTGCCAGTGTTGCCGGAGGAAATCGACATCACCCGACAGTTCTGGATGTACTGCCGGGAGGATCTGCGCAAGTTGAAGCGAATCACCCTGTTGTGGGATTACATCCGTGAGGTGACTGAGCGCAATCAGGGTCTGTTGATGGGGCAGACCCGTGAGATGCGGTTTGCTGACTGATGATCTTCAAGGAATCAGGTGGCCGGATCGTAGCGAGGTCAGCACGCCCTTTTCAACCGTTTTGTAACAGGGGTTGGTACACGACTTGTAACTTTGAAAGCGCATCGAAGCCCATATCTTGATTGTTCGAATTTAACGCTGTCATGGCGGCTGCATTGTCGAAGATTGCGATGAAAGCGCTACGGCAAACTGCCACCATTCAAAGTCCGTCCCCAACCATTTATCCTCCGCACCTCCAGCAATTGACATGGAACACAGGGAACTTTCAGTACGGCTTTTGGGATTTGTCCTACAGCCATTGCATGAGCTTCCCGCAACGTCGATGCTGCCCAGCTACAGGCTGGAACTCCCCAAGGACGAAAGGACGCGGCATGTCTGGCTATGTACCCAACCCGCCAAAGGGCTACCGCTACAGCGGTGTTGAGCCTGTCGATATCCATGCCCAGCGTTGGGCGGAATACAAAGACCTATCACCAAAACCAGAAGACAAGCCCGACACAATGGGCTGTGTGTTTGCCAAGAGCTGCAACCTCCCTGATGGTGTGATCGACCACAAGAACCCATCCGGGTTTGTGCCTGTTGAGAAACTGGCCGACTACGGACTGTGGGCTGTGCTTGGAACCGGGGCAGCGATTACCGCCCAAGGCACCCCACTCCAACTGGTGGGCGGGTCTGCTACTGGCAGTGCAATTGCTCAACGTCTTGGCGGGTCGCTATCACTGGGCCTGCTGAAAGGATCAGGCGTTGTTGCTGCTGGCTTTTTAACAGGGACGGTTGGGATGCTGATCCCGAACACCAGCATTTCACCGGACAGCGCCTTCTACAAAAACGATCAATACGCAACGCTTGAAACTGGTCGCACCCGTGTACGCGTCAACGTGAAGTCTTTGCCGGATGGCTCCGTTAACGCCTACGGCTTCTACACGGGCGGTAAAACGGACTGGGAGAATGTCCCTGTCATCAAGGGCGATAAAGTCGGTGAGACATATGTTGCTGACATCGGCAACGGGATTGGGCTCACTTGGACGCCAGCGGCAAACCCTGATGGCGTACTGGGCATTCCTGCACTGGAAGGCGCCCCGAAACTACCGTCCGTGTGGGTGTATCCGCCGACCGAACAGGCCAATAAAATACTGGTCAATCCGGTGCATCCACCAGACTACCAAGATGCAATCATCACATTTCCTAACACCGATATTCAGCCGATTTACATTTCGCTGAGCGTTTCAGGTGACCATAGTTATCACCCGGCGCCTAAAGGACTGACGGCATTTCCTGATGCTGCGAGGGATAAATCAAAAAGCAGCGTTCAAGGTGGTGGTAAAAAACGTACCCGCTGGAAAGACTCCAAAGGGCGGATTTACGAGTGGGACAGTCAACACGGGGCTGTTGAAATGTATGATAAACAAGGCAAGCATTTGGGGGAGTACAACCCAGAAACAGGCGAGCAAACCAAGCCCGCAAAACCGGGAAGAACCACTCCTAAATAGATTGAGAGGTAGTTATGTACTTATGCATCACAGGATTTTTGCCTGACAGCTTTGAAGATAGCTCGTTGAAGTACGAACTGGACGTGGCGCCAGAGTTTGAACAAAGAGTAATGGATATTCTTGGTTGGAAGAGCCTTGAAGCTGAGGCCGATGGGGAGTTACCACTAACCCGTGAACAGGTTAGCCAGATCGCCGATGTCGTCGAGGAATCTCTGCCCGACAACCTTGATATGTTTATTGGAGTTGTTGCGTAGCGACAGAGCACATCACAGCCAGCAATCAGAATACAGATGAAGCTCGCCCATACCAAAGGACTGTCATCCTGCATGGAGATAAAACTGAAGGTGTGAACGAGCGGCGGGAATTGTACCAGTAACCCGGTATTGCCGTGGATTTGCCAGAGTCGTAATTCCTCGACCTGATTCACCTTTCTGAGGGAGCAGACATGTCCATCGTAGAAACGAAAGTCGTCGATATTATTGCGGTGCCCGAGTGGGAGCCTGAAAACGTAATTTTGGTAATCACTGACCACCTCGAGTGGGGTGATAAAACGCAACAAGGCGAACACCTGCTACTGCTTCAAGAAAAGATCAACAGCTACGTTGCTTTCATTGAGAGCGGAGAGCTGCTGGAAAGCTACCCGCCAGCGAAAGACAAGCTACCAATCATCCGAGTTAACGGTTTGTATGAGCTGCCAGCACAAGGCGAAACCTTTGTAGACCGAGTCACTGACCTGCTGAAAGGTGCAGGTATCGGCTTTGAGTTCGTGCTGAAAGAAAGCGAGAAAATTCGCAATATGTGACTACCCGTGTCCAAAGGCTAGCGGATTGCTCAAGGAGAAAACTATGAAGCTTCGCCCTGACTTAATGCCACCGGTGCTGGATGAACCCTTGGTTGCTCGATTGACGATGCTTGCAGCAGAAATTGATTGCGGGCACGAAGAACAAGCCCAGAGTCAGGTGGCAGCATTCAACCGGGAAGCAATGACCGCACTTGAGTTCATCGACTTTCAGGGAATCTATGGCGGACAATCTCACGACACATGGGTTCGCAAGGTCTTAGCAACACCGTATGAGCGGCGCGTGGCCGACGTGACCGAGCAAGAGTTGGTTGAGCTGGCTCGAAGGGTTATGGAGGGTGATGGCGATGACCATGAAGTCGAGTTCTGGTTGAGCATGTTGGCAATCAACATACCCAATGAACGCATATCCGATCTGATCTTCTGGCCAGACGAATACTTCGATGAAGCAGATTATCCGCAGCGACTATCCCCAGAGCAGGTGATAGAAATCGCGTTGGAAGACAAAGATGTAGTGCTGTAATCAAGACCCGCCCACACCAAAGGACTGTCATCCTGCACGGCGGTTAAACTGAAGGTGTGAGCGAGCGATAAAGATTCTACATCACTCGATCCAGCCAGTTCCTGGCCCCGCCGATTTTTGGAAATAGCTATAGGGTGGGGTCGCTTGTGTAGCAGCCTGAAAAAATAAGTTTGCTGGATATCCGGCGCCCCATCCGAGCTGCTTAACACGGTGCTCACGCAGTGCTACGAGATCCGCCCGTGAGTGAGTCTGCATGTCCAGTTCTCCAAGAGCCGACGCGATTGTTCCATGGCAAATCTTGGTTTCCTTCAGGGTTGAGGTTTTTTGGTCTTGCCCACGGTCAGCCAAGTAGAGCGCCGAGAGAATCTCAAACGTCATCGCTGGCGACAGTACAGAAAGGGACACAGGAACGTTCTCTACGGACTTCACGGGCCTGGTCGAGCCGCCAACAGGTCCAGCATTACTATCGTGCAAATCGCCCCACACATGCGTGACGTTACCATCACGTCCTGACTCAAACAGTTCCACCGAGACAGCACGGAAATGTTCTTTCAGCTTGCTCCACGGCGCCTCGGGGTTCTCCAGATGAAAGGCCCTGACGAATCCAGCGAGCTGCTCTGAGGCGTCCAATGCGTCCCGCCTGTTGCTGGTCTGAAGAGAAACTGCAGCAGCCTCAGTAGTGCTACCCGTGGCCCTGAGACGCATGTAGTAAATACCGTTGCGTCTGTAGTGATAGGGCTTAGCAAGCCTTGTGGTTGGCTTCGAAGGAAAAACGAGGGTTGTAACGGTGCTTGTAACAGCAGGTCGAACTTCAAGGATACTCATGGCGGTTAGCTCCCGTAATCATTGGGTTAACCTGAATTCCTTGAAGTTCTGGATGTACTGCCGGGAGGATCTGCGCAAGTTGAAGCGAATCACCCTGTTGTGGGATTACATTCGTGAGGTGACCGAGCGCAATCAGGGTCTGTTGATGGGGCAGACCCGTGAGATGCGGTTTGCCGATTAATGGGCACTGACCACAATCGACACCCGACGGTTTTCCGTGCGGCCCGCCGCGGTGTCGTTGGACGCCACCGGCTCGCTGCTGCCCAGGCCTTGCAATTGGATGTTCTCTTGCTTCATGCCGACTGTGGAAAGCACATTGGCAACACTCTTGGCGCGGCGCAGCGAGAGTTGCTGATTGTAATTTTCCTGGCCCGAAGCATCGGTGTGACCATCGACCCGCACGCGCTCGATGCCGACCCCCATCAATGCTTTGCCGATGCGCTCGACGATCTCGGTGCTTTGTGTGTTCAGGCTTTCAACATCGCTGCCAAACAGCACCTTGCCGGACAGCCCAAACTCCCAGCCGTCGTCGGTCAGCTCGAAGCCTTGTTGTTCGAGCACCGCCACTTGCGCCGGGGTCAGGCCTTTTTGCGGGGTGGTCTGGCAACCTGTGAGGGCCAGGGCGGCCATCAACAGTACAGCGGTAAAAAATCGAATGGGAAGTGTGAACACGAGAGTCAGCTCCTGTTTTGAACGGAATCGACCGGGTGCTCCGCCCCAGCCGTGAATTGAGCACCGCGAGACAAGCGCTTGGCTTGATACATCGCCGTATCTGCAGCATCGAGCAAGGCGCCAGGCGTGATGCCATGATCGGGATAAACCGCGATGCCGATGCTGAGCGAAGTCACGACACTGCTGCCGCCGGGCAGCGCGATGGGCATGTCCATGCTGGCGAGAATCTTGTCGGCAATGCGCTCGGCATCTTCGACTTTGTGCAGCGGCGTGAGCAACACGGCGAACTCATCACCGCCCAGTCGCGCTACCAGATCCTCCTCACGCAATTGCGCGCGGACACGATTGGCGATTGCCACCAACACCGCGTCGCCGGCGGCATGGCCGAAGTTGTCGTTGATCCCTTTGAAGCGATCACTGTCAAGAAACAACACCGCCACCCGCTCGCTGAGCTTGCTGGCGTTGCGCAGGGCACGGATCAAGCGGCCCTCGAAAAATGCCCGGTTAGGCAGCCCGGTCAGGCTGTCGTGACTGGCTTGGTGGGCAAGGGTTTCGTTTTCGCTTTGCAGATGGCTTTGCCAGGATTCGAGTTCGTCGAGCAAGGCATTGAAGTCGTTGCCGAGGTTGTCGAGTTCGGCGATCTGCGCGGGCGGCACGCGACGGTCCAGTGCTCGCTCACTGCGGGCGGCGTGGGCCACCGTAGCGAGGCTGTGCAGCGGGCCGATAATGCCACGCAACTGCCGACGCGCCAGATAGAGCGCCACCCAGGCACTGATCGCGGTACAGAGAAGGATCCCCGCCAGACCGCTCAGCAGAAAGCGCATCAGACTGCCGCCATGCCCCGTGAGCAGGATGCGTCCAATTTCACGATCCTGATGGAGGATCGGCAGGCTGATCGGTTTCTCCAGGATGGCGCGGGCGGTCTGCATTTCCAGTTTGGAGATGAAGCCGTTTTCCGGTCGCTGCCAGCGCGCTATCAGTTGGCCTTGAGCATCGAGCACCTGGGCATCGGCGACCTCCTCGGTGGAGGCAATCAATGCCAACGCTTCGGTGGCCGCAGCCTTGTCGTTAAATACGACCGCCGCTTCGACGGTGTAGCTGATCGAGCGCGCAATCAGGTGCAAGTTGTGATCCGCATAGACCCGCAGCGCCAGAACGCCCAGCAGGGTCAGCGAAACACTGGCCATTGCCACAGCCACCAGCGCCACAATCAAATGCCCGCGACCGATGACCGAGCCCAGAGTCGGACGAACTTTGGAACTGAACCGTTTCATGGCGCCGCCGGTTTGCGACGGGACAGTTGCAACACGCTTGGATGAATGCGCACGCCGCTACGGGCAACGGAGTCGAGATTGACTTCGAAGGCTACCTGATCGTCGCCCACCCGCAGGCAGAACAGGCTGCCGACCGTGCACTGATCGTCGCCTTCGCTGATGCTCAACACCGGATGACCAATCAGTGAAGTGAACAGGCGACTGCGTTCATCTGCGGTCAGTTTGCCGATGTACACCGCATCGCATTCACTGACGATGGCCGGGTTGTCGGCCAGCATGCGACGCACAATGACCGGCCTGCCGGTGGCTTGAGTGGTGCCTTTGACCAGGTCATCGGTGTATTCGGTGGGGCCGACGATGCACAGGTGCAACTGCGCAGGTTCCACTGGCCAGCGTGCGTAGCTGAGGATGCCAAGAACGACCTTGGTGACAGAACGGGCACGCTGCTCAGCCATGCCCGTCGGCGTTTGCGGTTGCGCGACAGCCACACCCGCCAACAACCAGAGCAGACCGACAAGCACTACGTGCTTGCAGCGAACCACGCGCTCTGTCGCCCAGAAAGCCACCTTCATGCAGGTATTCTCTTCGATCGTAACGAAATGATGCCGCAACGATAGCACAGCGGTGAATCACCAGCGAAACAGCGACCCCTGACTGACTGGTCAGCAATTACCGAAAATCTTTGCGTTTACCTTCAAAGAGGCTCGGCACCCTCCTCCAGTTCCAGCATGAGCCCGCTCAGACGCTTGACCTTGCGCTGTACCGCCTCCTCAAATACCCCGATACGCGGTTCGATCAGTGTGAACCAGTGCTTGGCCCGGGTAATACCGGTGTAGATCAACTCCTTGGTCAACACGGGATTCAAGGCATCCGGCAGAATCAGCGCCGTGTGGGCGAACTCCGAGCCCTGGGATTTGTGCACGGTCATGGCGTAAACGGTTTCGACGTCATTGAGCCGACTCGGCAACACGAAACGTACCCCGCCCTGACCGTCATTACGCGGGAAGGCTACGCGCAACACCGGTTTTCCAGCGTCCGGCCCTTCGCGTTCCGGTAGTTTGAGTGCGATGCCAATGTCACCGTTCATCAAACCCAGACCGTAGTCGTTACGGGTCATCAGTACCGGGCGGCCTTCGTACCATTGTTGGTCGTTCTCGATCAGGCGAGCCTTGAGCAGGGCCGCGGTGATGCGTTGGTTGAGGCCTTCAACACCCCACGGCCCTTTGCGCACCGCGCACAACAGCTGAAAGGCGTCGAACGCCTGCAAGACTTCACGGGCCCAGTCGATCCAGTCCGGATGTTCGAGCGGCCTGCCCAGCGATGGACGCTGATTGCGCAACACACTCAGATAATGCCGATAACCTTGCGGGCCATCGCCATGGCCTTCGAGCAGCAGACGCTCCAGTTTGTGATCGTGCTCGCCCTTGAGCAGCAACGAAAACACATCGTCATAGTGCCCCGTCGCCAGCAACTGCCGTGCCTCCTCCGGTAACTGCTGATTGACCCGTCGCGCGAGCTGGCCGATGCCGCTGCCCTCGCCGAAGCGCCGCGAGTGACGCAACATGACCACTTGCTGGGCCAATGGATGGGAAGCGTCGAGGTCTTCATGCAAAACGCCGGCCTCCAGGGATTCGCCGCTGACCGACTCCAGCCATTGCCGGGTCTGCGGGCTGTACCAACCGTCCTCGGCATCACGACACAGATCCCCCAGCACCGCGCCGGCCTCCACGGAGGCCAGTTGATCCTTGTCGCCCAGTAACACCAGACGCGCATGCGGCGGCAACGCGTCGAGCAGATTGGCCATCATTTCCAGATCAATCA
The DNA here is from genome assembly GCF_044743445.1 of Pseudomonas sp. NPDC087615. Classification (NCBI taxonomy): domain Bacteria; kingdom Pseudomonadati; phylum Pseudomonadota; class Gammaproteobacteria; order Pseudomonadales; family Pseudomonadaceae; genus Pseudomonas; species Pseudomonas sp. NPDC087615. Next base: position 40,266 of record NZ_JBIUWM010000048.1, read on the forward strand.
TCGACGCTTCATCGACCACCAGCACATCCAAAGGCAAGCGGTTACCGGCATGGTGCCGGAAGTGCCGGGTGCCGGGACGGCTGCCGAGCAAGCGATGCACCGTGGTGACGTCGCAGGGGATTTTGGCCCGAACGTTTTCGGCGACTGTCAGCGTTTGCACTTGCTGACTGATCGACTCGGTCAACCGCGCAGCCGCTTTGCCAGTCGGTGCTGCCAGACGAATGCGCAGTGGGAGGCCTGCCTCGACCGCCGGCGCCTGAAGCAGCGCGAGCAAACGCACCACGGTGGTGGTTTTGCCGGTGCCGGGACCGCCCGTGATAATGCTGAAGGCACCGCGCGTGGCAAGAGCACAGGCGAGTTTCTGCCAGTCGATCACCTCACCAGGCTTGGCTGAGCCGAACAGTTCATCCAGTCGCTGCGGCAGATCACCCGGCGTCGCCTCAACTTGGGCGAGACGTTGGCGTAGCGCCGAATCGATACGGCGCTCGTAAGCCCAATAGCGTCGCAGGTACAGCCGCTTTGATGACAAGACCAACGGCCGCTGCTGCGCCACATCACTGCTATCAGCCGCCAAGGCTACCAAGGGGCTGCCCGCCAGAACCTTGCACCAATGGGCACCATCGAGCGTTTCAAGCAGTTGCGAGGGCAGTAACAGCACACCCCCTTGCACATCGCCTTCGGGCGGGAGCGACAGGGCAAAATCCGGGGCTTTAAGGGTTTCAAACAAATCCAGACACACATGGCCATGCCCGAGCTGATGGCTGGTCAGTGCCGCAGCGAGCAGCACCAGTGGATCGGTATCCGGCTCAAGCTCGTGAAGAAATGCCACGAATGCCTTGTCGAGCGCTCGCAACCAGCCTCGCTCAACCCAACGATTGAGCAGCAACAGCAAGTCTTCAGCACGGGTCAGAGGCGAGAGCGAGGACAGGCTGTCGGCTGTCAAAGGGGTCGGCAGCAGATCGTCGAAGGTGCGGCTCATAGCAGGACTCCCTGTTCCCATGCGGGTTCGGCCTTGGGTTCGGGTTTGCCCTGGAACATCCGGTCGAGGCGCTCAATCAATTCACGGGGCGGACGGGCAAAATACACACCGCGACTGTCTGCGCGAGTCCCGCGCAGAAACAGATACAGCGCGCCGCCGACATGCCGGTCGTAATCGTAATCTGGCAAGCGAGCCTTGAGCTGACGATGTAACGCCAACAGGTACAACACGTATTGCAGGTCGTAGCGGTTGTCGAGGATCGACAGCTCCATGGCCTGCGCGGTGTAGGCCAGGTCATCAACGCCCAGCCAATTGGATTTGTAGTCGGCCACGTAATAACGACCATCGTGTTCAAAGGTCAGGTCGATGAAACCTTTGAACATGCCATTGAGCTGCACCGGCTCTGCCGCCACCCGTGCCACGCCATTGTGGGTGTACTGACGCACCAGTTCGTCGAGTTTGACTACGTCGACTTTATGGCTGGCGAACCAGAACTCCATCTCGACGCGGTACTGCTGCAATTGCTCAAGAATGACGGGAGGCTGCCCACCAGCGATAGGCAACGGGGATTTGAGCAGATGTTGCAGCCAGTCACTCAGGGTGATGATCCAGCCTTCCCATCCGCGAAGATTGCAGCGTCGGGCAATCGCATCCTCCAGCGCCTCGCGGGAAACGGCAAAACTGTCTTCACCTGCCCACTCCAGCAGACCATGGAGGAACGTTCCCGGGTTGGGACCACGAGGGAAACGATGAATATCCGCGCCGCCGGCAATGATGTCTCGCGGAGCATCGGGGTCAAGGCGTTCATCATCGAACAGCTTTTGTGCTTGAGGACTGTCCGGCGCTTCATCACTGCCCACACTCAAAATGTCGCTGATGCGCAATGCACTGTAGGACGCAATCCACCAGTTTTCACTGGCCTTGCGCTTGGGCAATAGCGTGGCACTGAGCAAAGCGTCATTGCGTGGAGGCAGGTAATGCTCGTCGGTGGCCAGGGGCATTTCACCCGTGCTGATTGCCGGGCAGTCGTGTTGCAGCTCTTGTAGCCAGCGATTCAGCGCATTGGATTCCCCCAGAGATGCTCCGCCACCCAACAAGTAACCCAGCGCCGAAAGGTGCAGCACCGAACTGTTGTTATTGCCGCGTTTGAGATCCGTCACCCCCAGCCAACAAGCATGTTGCGCACGGGTCAAGGCGACATAGAGCAAGCGCAGATCCTCGGCCAGACGCTCGTCGTCCGCTTGCGTAATCAATTCGGCAGTCGGCCTCAGACTCACTTGAGCCTTGCCCGATGCATCGTGGTAATGCAGCGGCAATCGGCTGCCATCCACCGGTTTGGCCGAGCAGATGAAGGGCAGAAATACCAGGGGATACTCAAGGCCTTTGGACTTGTGAATGGTCACGACTTTGACCAGTTGCTCATCACTTTCCAAACGCAGAATCTGCTCTTCACCGGCCTGACCGGACAACGACAGAAGCTCGGCCAAATGGCGGATCAACGCTTGCTCACCATCCAGCTCCGCAGCGGCTTGCTGCATCAGCTCGGACAGGTGCAAAAGGTTGGTCAGCACGCGCTCACCGTCACTGCGAGTCATCAAGGTTTGTGGCAAATGAAAATCGTGCAGCAGGCGTCGCAACATCGGCAGGACGCCTTGTTTGCGCCACAGCTCACGGTAGCCACGGAACTGCATGACGCGAGTTTCCCACACCAGTTCGTCCTGATTCAGACGCTCCAGCTCCGCCAATGGCAGATTCAGGGTGATGCAGGCCAGCGCGGCCTTGAGAGAGCGCTCGACATCCGGTTCGGCGCAAGCCTTGAGCCAGGAAAGCAGGTCGTGAGCTTCTTGCGCGGCAAAAACCGAATCCTTGTCCGACAAATACACGCTGCGCACGCCACGGGCAGCGAGTTCGCCGCGCACAGCCTGGGCCTCTTTACCGTCACGTACCAGGATCGCGATGTCAGAAGGGCGCAGACCTTTGAAGTCTTTACCCTCTTGTACGAATCCAGCAACACCTGTTTGCCCCCCATTGAGCAACGCGGTGATTTCACTGGCACATGCCGATGCCAACTGCTGACGATAGACCACGCCAGAAAGGGGCTGATCGGAAGACAATAACCAGACATTCAGCGCCGCAACGTCTTGCCCGGCAATCTGCAGTTTTTCTTTACGGCCCTGCGAGTCGACAGGTTGAAACGGCACCGGGTTCTCACCGTTTTTCTCCCGGAACAAAAACGCGCCGCGTCCCTGCTCTCGGGATTCGGCGCGTTCGAATATGTGGTTGACCGCGTCCACCATGCCATGGTTTGAACGGAAATTGGTGCCCAATGTATGCAGTCGGCCTGTCGTGGCTAGCCGGGCGCGCAGATAGGTGTAGATGTCCGCACCGCGGAACGCGTAGATCGCCTGCTTCGGGTCGCCGATCAGAAACAGACCGGTGTCCGGATTGTTTTCTTCGATGCGGTAAATGCTCTCGAAGATTCGGTACTGCACCGGATCGGTGTCCTGGAATTCGTCGATCAACGCGACCGGGAACTGTTCGCGGATCAACGTCGCCAGGCGCTCGCCCCCGTCAGATTGCAGGGCTGCATCCAGGCGCAATAGCATGTCGTCGAAGCCCATTTCGGCGCGGCGACGCTTCTCTTCCTCAAAACGCGCACCTACCCATTTGGCGGCATGTTGCAGAACGGCGGCGTCGGGGGTCGGCAAAGCATCGAGACTCGATTTAAGGCTCGACATGGCATCCAGCCCGGGATGACGGGGGACCTGGCCTTTCCAGGCCTCAGCCATACCGTCGGGCGTCAGTCGAGTGAATCCGGTGCCGATGTCGAGCTGCTCGAGGGACTCGTCCTCGGCCCAGGCTTTGAGCTTCTCGAACCATGGTTCAAAGTAGCGCGCCTGCATCTTGCGACCGTCGACGGTTTTACTCGCGACGCCCTGATGACAGATGGCGAGTAACTCGTCGGCCCACTGACGCCAAGGCATTTTCAGTTCGATCAGCGCTGCACGGCGTTCTTGCAGACACTCGTCGATCAGCTCCGCCGGGGGCTTGCCTTCGTCGCTGTCGCGTTCACTGGCGAACAGGCCACGCACCCGAGGCAACAACGCAGCAGGCCCGCCCCAATTGCTGCGAACCCAATTCAAGGCATCACCCTGCATCGGATAACAGAACAGTCGCCAGTAATCGCGCAGCACTTCCCCGAGCAAATCGCTGTGATCAGTCTCCAGCGACTGAGTGAACAGGCTGCCGCTGTCGAAAGCGTGCTCGCGCAACATGCGCTGACACCAACTGTGAATGGTGGAAACCGCCGCTTCGTCCATCCATTGTGCGGCGATATCGAGACGGTTGGCGCAACCGGGCCATTGCTGATACTCGAATTGATCGCGCAGCTGCGCGATCAATCCGTCAGGAGCGGGTATCTCGTCTCTGAAGAAGCGCGCGGCCTCGGCAAGGCGAGTGCGAATCCGCTCGCGCAACTCTTTCGTGGCAGCATCGGTGAACGTCACCACAAGAATCTGCGGTGGCAACAGTTCTCGGGCAAAGCCATTCGATTCGCCGCCATGGCCCAGAATCAGACGCAGATACAGCGCAGAAATAGTGAAGGTTTTACCGGTGCCGGCACTGGCTTCGATCAACTGGCTACCACGTAATGGGAATGCCAGAGCCAGCGGTATCTTCTTGCTCATGACCGAGTTCCTTCGCTGGACAACGAACGCCAGGGCGCTTCAAGCAAAGGCCGATACAAGGTATCGCACCAACCGGAGAACGTCTCGTCTGCAAGTAATGCATCAAAGTCGGCATATTGCCGTGACAGCGCCGGGCTTTCGCGGCGCTCGCCCTCACTGGTTTGGCCATCACCCTCATAGGCTTTACGCGCCGCGGCTTCAGCCTTGAGCGGATCAGTCTGTGATAACCAGGCGAACGCGGTCTTTACCGCGATCGGCAATGGTTGACGCATTCCAGCCTGCCAGGCGAGAAGAAGATCCCCAAGGAAACGAACAGCTCTGTCTGGCTCCATCGGTTCGAGCAGCAAGGTGTCATCGCTGGCCACCAACGCCGTGGTCATCGAAAGTCTGCTGGCGCAGGCGACCAAGTGATTAACCCAAGGTTTGGTCAGTCGATGCCATTTGCGGTTCTTGATCGAGCCGATGCTGTTGGGGATGGTCGTGACTGACAACACGCCACCGTCGGCACGTTGATGCAAGCCCGAAAGCCAACCTTCAAGGCGTAAGCCCTGTAGTGCCATAGAGATCGGGATCGCACTGGTCAACGGTGTCGGCCATAACGTCAGCAACTGTTGATAGCGCTGCAACAGATCGGGCAACGGCTCGATCAACTCACGTTGAAGACATTCACCAAAACCGGCCATGGGTAGAAGTCCGCTGTTTTGCAAACGTCTGGCTTGAGCCGCGAGCGCTTGCTCGACATTATCCGGCTGTCTGAGCGCAGCTTCGAGCAAGCTGTCGCTGAGCGTATATCGCTGCAACGCGTCCAAGACAAAAGGCTCTTCGTCGGCGAGCGGCGCTTCGGCGGCTTCGAAATACACCTTGAGGCGCTGGGTGAAAAAGTGTCGAACGGGGTTACGCAAGAAGTCCTGCAGCAGGGCAAGGCTCAGCGGCTCTTCTTGAACACACGGAGCGAGCAACTCCACCTCGTTTTTGGGCGCCTGATGTTGATGCAATACCTGCCATTCGCTGGCATAGCTGAACAGTTGATCGCCCTCATGAAAATAGCGCGCACTGAACGGTTGCAGCGGATGCTCCTCGGTCATGGCATGCAATAAATCCTGACTTTCGTCGACTAATCGCCAACCGCTGGCAAGGTGATCGCGCAACTGGCCGATCAGCACCGAAGCCGGCCGCTCACTGTTGTCACGAATGCTGCGGCCGACCCAACTGATGTAGAGCTGATGACGGGCAGACAGCAGCGCCTCGAGCAAAAGATAGCGATCATCCTCGCGCCGGGAACGATCTCCCGGACGGTAATCGCTGCCCATAAGATCGAAATCGAGCGGCGGTTGGGCGCGGGGGTAATCGCCATCGTTCATCCCCAACAAACAGACGAGTTTGAAGGGAATGGCACGCATGGGCATCAACGTACAAAAATTCACTGCACCGGCGAGAAAGCGTTGGGACAGTCGGCCCTGATCCAGTCCAGCGAGCCAGGCCTCGCGAACCACGGTCAGCGGCAATTCATCTTTCAGGCCCACAGCCTCGCAGGTCTCCAGCCAGGTTTCACGAAGCTCTTCCAACTGGGTGAGCAGGTAGTCATCGTGCTCGTTGCTGGCCTTGAAGAACAACTGCATCAGCGCCTGCAAGCGATGACCCCACACGTTGGGTTGAGCCGGTTGCGTGAGTTCCTGATGAGCGAGTTCCAGTGCATCGAGCAAGGCAACCAATGGCCCGATAAGTGCGGCATCCAATCCGCCGATTTCGTCGTAGGGCTCGATACCCGCACAGGCATTGGCGCTGCCTACGGCATAGCCCAGCAACATTCGCCGCAAGCCGAAATGCCAGCTGTTCTGCTCCAGTTCGTCCGGCAAACCTAGTCCGGCACGTTGTTCGGCGTTCATTCCCCAGCGCACGCCGGCGCCTTCGATCCAGCGATGCAGCGTCGGTAAATCGCGCTCCTCCATACCGAAACGCGCACGTAATGCTGGAACGTCAAGCAGGTCGAGAATTTCGCTGACCGGGAAGCGGCTGTCAGGCAGTTTGAGTAGATGCTCGACGGCGATCAGCAATGGATCCCGACCACGCTGGCCCTGGTCCGCCAAGGTAAATGGGATGAAACGTGGATCATGTCGATCAAGCTGACCAAACACTGCACGGATATGCGGGGCATAGCTGTCGATGTCCGGCACCATCACAATTACATCGCGCGGCCGTAAATCCGGGTTGGCACTGAAGCGTGCCAATAGCTGGTCATGGAGGATTTCAACTTCGCGTTGGGCGCTGTGGGCAATGTGAAAACGGATCGACCGATCTTCATTCAGATCAACAGCAGACCAGTGCTCGCGTGTCTCATTGAGTGGCCGCAGTTCCAGGATGTCGTCCTGTAGTTGATTAAGCAGATTCTCTGGCCGGGTCTCACTGAACAGATCGATACGCCCGTCGCGAAAAGCTGCGCGATAGCTATTCGGATCGTCATAGCTGTCGAGCAAGTTGATGTAATCACGACCTTGTTTGCCCCATGCGGCCAGCAGCGGGTGGGCATGTTGGTGCAGTGTTTCCTGATCCAGAACCACGGGCATACCGTTCTTGCGGGACTGGCGCTTGTATTGGTGACGCAGTAAGTCCTTATCAGCGACGATATCGGCCCAGTGATGTCGACATGGGTTGTGTACACACAGTAGAACCTGACTGAAACGTGCGAGCCCTGCCAGCGCTTCAAGCACTTGTGCTGGCAAGGAAGAAATCCCGAAAACGATCACTCGCGAAGGGATCCCTTTGGGGGCTTCTTCAATCGTATTGATGCGTTCGATAAATCGCTGATGAACACCGGCACGGCTTTGAGCCATGCCCAGCGTTCCTACGTCATCCAGCAATGCACGCCACAACTCAGCCTGCCAACAACTGGTAGGCGGCAGTGGTTTTACTTCGCCTCTGACGTTACGCAATTGATGCCGTCCCTCAGCCCAATCCTCCAGCCAGTCGGCCCGATACACCTGGTATTGGTCAAAGAGATCCGCCAGACGCTCGGATAACTGATAGCGCTTACGCAAGTCGGTGTCGTGGGTGAGAAAGCGTTGCAGTGGTTCAAAATGCGGACGGTCGATGACCTGAGGTAGCAGGCGCATGAGCCGCCAGGTCAGCGGAGCTTTATCAAGCAGGGATTTGGCAGGAATTTCATCTCGGCCCAAGACCATACGGTAGAGCTGCCACATGAAACTGCCAGGCAATTGCACATCAATCGCTGCGGCGATACCGCAGCCGCCGAGGTCATCATCTTCAGGATCTTCGGCCAAGGCCAATTTGAGCCACTGGGCAATACCGTTGCTCTGGACCAGAGCAATTTCGTTTTCCAGGGGGGCCAGTGGATAGCGCCGCATTATGCTGACCACCAGGCTGCGCAGTTCGTCCAGGCTATTGCTCTGAACCACCATGAATGCAGCGTTGAGGGACTGGGCGTCCGGCATAAAAGCTTCCTTGGGAAAGTACAAAAGCCAGGGCAGAACCTTAGCACTGTCGGCAGGTTGTGACAGCCGGAAGAAGGCCCTACAGGCTGTAAGAACTTTCCTGCGGGCAAAACAAAACCCCAACTGCTTTCGCAATTGGGGTTTCGGAATTTAATCTTGACGATGACCTACTCTCACATGGGGAAACCCCACACTACCATCGGCGATGCATCGTTTCACTGCTGAGTTCGGGATGGGATCAGGTGGTT
>NZ_JBIUWM010000049.1:0-45450 GCF_044743445.1 Pseudomonas sp. NPDC087615
CCCCTATAGGTATCGTCATCGAACCCGACGGCAGCGATCACTTCATTAACAACAACGTTTCGATCACGTCACCGAAAGGGGCGAAGGCTTCTTTGGTCAGCGGTTCAATCGTCAGTGTGCGCATGCTGTTCTTCTTATCCGAATTCTGTGTTGTTGGTTCTGACGCATTCGCGAGCAGGGGATTGCATTTCAAATGTGGGAGCGAGCCTGCTCGCGAATGGCTTCACTGCTTACTTAGCGACCTTGCCCAGTACGCGCAGGCGACTCACACCACCATCAGGGAACACGTTCAGACGAATGTGGGTGATCGGGCCCAGTGCCTTGATCTGCTCGGCGAAGGTGTGTTCGGCGTGCATTTCCAGCTTCTGGCTTGGCAGCAATTCGCGCCAGAACAGCGATTGGGTTTCGATCTGGCTGTCGGTGCCGCCTTTCACGAATGCGCCCTGGATCGAGCAAGTGTCCGGGTAATTGCCTTTGAAGTGCAGGGTGTCGACGATGATTTTTTCGATCTCGCCCGGATGGCCCAGTGCGACGATGACCCAGTCATTGCCCGGGGTACGACGACGTGCGGTTTCCCAGCCATCGCCCATGTTGATGCCACGGCCCGGGTTGAGGATGTTGCTCATGCGGCCGAAGTGTTCATCGGAGCAGGCGAGGGCGCGGCCACCGTTCAGGGCAGCGGCGAGGTCAACCTGTTCGTTGTCGCCAACTGTCGACCAGTCGCGGAACGGAATGCCGTACACGCGCAGACGGGCAACACCGCCATCCGGGTAGATGTTGAAGCGCAGGTGGCTGAAGGCTTCGTCGTTGCTGATTTCGTGGTAGTGGTGGCTGTTGCCCTGCAACTCGACGGCCGACAGCACTTCAGTCCATTGGGTGTTTTCGTCAGGCTCGCCAGAGGCCAGGAAGCACGCTTCCAGGGAGGCCGATGGCGGGAAGTTGCCGGTGAAGAATGAAGTGTCGATGTCCACGCCTTTGATCGAACCCGGCACACCCAGGCGAATCACTGCGCTGTCGAAGCCTTCGAAGCGCTTGCGGCGCGATTCCCAGCCGTCCATCCACTTGCCGTTGTCATCGAACACGCCCTCCTTCCACACGGCCGGGGTCGGTTGGAACAGACGATTGGCGTCTGCGAACCAGTCATCGGTGACCGAGATGATTTTGGTGCCCAGACGGGCATCGGCCAGGTTGACGAACTTCTCGAAAGGTACGGCGTAAGCTTTCATTCTTCTTGTCTGCCTTTAATAAGTTGGCTTGGGATGCTTGCAAGACCCTGGGTACTCTCCGCGTCTGATGTACTCGGGTCAGGCTTCGCTAGAGGGTCAGTAAACGGAACAGGGCAATCTTGTTGATCTCCGCCAGCGCGCATTTGAATTCGGTATCGACCGAGTTGTGAATGCGCGTTTCGAACGCCGCGAGGATCTGATGCCGGTTGCTGCCTTTTACCGCCATGATGAAGGGAAACTTGAACTTGGCTTTGTAGGCGTCGTTCAGCTCGGTGAAGCGAGAAAACTCTTCGGCCGTGCATTGGTGAATACCGGCGCCAGCCTGTTCATTGGTGCTGGCTTTGGTCAGTTGGCCCTGGACGGCGGCTTTGCCGGCCAAGTCCGGGTGAGCGTTGATCAGCGCAAGTTGACTGGCGTGATCGGCGCTCAACAGGATGTCGCTCATGCGCTGGTGCAGGGTTTCGATCTCGTCGATCGAAGCGTCTGCGCCCAGGTCGTAGGCCTTCTCGGCCACCCATGGCGAATGCTCGTAAATGTCGGCGAAGGCTTTGACGAAGGCGTCGCGGCTCAGGGTCGACGGTTGCAGAGTTTGAAAGCGGCTCATTTGGCGGCCCCTTGGTACGGCTGGGTTTCGTGCCAGTGGCGCGCGATGTCAACGCGACGACTGAACCACACCTGTTCATGACTTTTGGCGTATTCGATAAAGCGTTTGAGCGAAGCGATGCGCCCCGGACGGCCGATCAGGCGGCAGTGCAGACCGATCGAGAGCATCTTCGGTGCTTCGGCACCTTCGGCGTAGAGCACGTCGAACGCGTCTTTGAGGTATTCGAAGAAATCGTCACCCTTGTTGAAACCCTGCACCTGAGTGAAGCGCATGTCATTGGTGTCGAGGGTGTACGGGATCACCAGGTGCGGCTTGCCGGTCGGGTTGTTCGGTTCCCAGTAGGGCAGGTCGTCGTCGTAGGTGTCGCAGTCGTAGAGGAAACCACCTTCTTCCATGACCAGGCGACGAGTATTCGGGCCGGTGCGACCGGTGTACCAGCCCAACGGGCGCTCGCCGGTGAGTTCGGTGAGGATGCGGATGGCTTCGAGCATGTGCTCGCGTTCCTGCGCTTCGTCCATGTACTGGTAGTCGATCCAGCGGTAGCCGTGGCTGCAGATCTCGTGACCGGCGTCGACCATCGCACGGATCACGTCCGGGTGGCGCTGGGCAGCCATCGCGACGGCGAAGATGGTCAGCGGAATATCGAATTCCTTGAACAGCTTGAGGATCCGCCAGACGCCCGCACGGCTGCCATACTCGTAAAGCGATTCCATGCTCATGTTGCGCGCGCCTTGTAGCGGCTGAGCGGCAACCATTTCGGACAGGAAGGCTTCGGATTCTTTGTCGCCGTGCAGAATATTGCGCTCGCCGCCTTCTTCGTAATTGAGCACGAAAGACAGGGCGATGCGGGCATTGCCCGGCCAGTGTGGATGAGGAGGGTTACTGCCGTAACCGATCAGGTCGCGTGGGTAGTCAGCGCTCACTGCAGTCTTCCTTCTTATTCGTTGACAGAGTTGTGTGGCGGCCTGGCAGGCTGGCGTCACAGCGATGGGCTGATTGTATACAACTTTATTCTCAATTTGTAAGCCTGATTTTTTGCATTTTTCGACGACTGTCATCTTTTACTGCTAATGGCGTGAGCCTGCAAGAAACCTGCCTGACCAGTCAGCTAATGGATAGGAGGTGCAATGACTAGGCGCTTCGCTGGCGGATCGGGGGTAAAGTCCCGGATGGCGGGGGTGAAGTAAAAAATGTCGTTTTTATTGTGTACAATTTTTTTGAAAAGTGTCTTAATCAGTCGCTCGCCGCAACTTTTCGTGCTCCGAATTGGTGCGGTCTCCTTTTCAACTGACTTCGGGAGGCGCGAAGTCTGACTGCTCTTTGCGGCCAGGCGCGCAGAATCAATGGGACGTTTGACAACACACGTTTTGGACGCTGCACACGGTTGCCCGGGCAGCTCGATCAAGGTCGAGCTCTACCGCGTTGAAGGTTCGCACCTGGAATTGGTCGCCAGTGCACTCACCAACAGCGATGGCCGGGTCGATGCGCCGCTGCTGCAAGGCGATGACTATCGTACCGGGGTTTATCAGGTTCAGTTCCATGCGGGCGACTACTACCGCGCCCGTGGCGTCCAGTTGCCTGAGCCGGCATTTCTGGACGTGGTCGTGCTGCGCTTCGGCATCTCTGCCGAACAGGATCACTACCATGTGCCATTGTTGATTTCGCCTTACAGCTATTCCACCTATCGGGGCAGCTGACCCCCAAGCAGCTGCCCCTACCGGGAAGCGACTGCGCATATAGCTTCTTTGGTCTTTCGCCCGCTCACACTGCGGGCTTTTTTTCGTCAGATTAGTGCAATCGTCCCGCCCACCTGACAGCACCCGCTGAGATATTCTGAATGTTCTCCCAGCCACGCCCCGGAAGAACATCACTATCAATGATCAGGTAATGAAAGCTTGAATAGATCTGGAATCTGGTGTGTGCATTGATTCAATATTTTCAGGTCGGAGTAACTTGTTTTTCGAGATTTATTACCGTCTTAATCGTTCTGATCATCGCTCTCTTATGATGAACAGCGTCGTCTGCCCCAGAGCGTCCGTTTGAACACCTCCGAGCAGATAGATAACGTTGCTTGCGTCTTTATAGTTGGCCTGAGTGTGCTGTTGCTGACCGATCCGGGTCTGCAACATGGAAGAGGTCAGTGTGAACCCCGGGGCGATCGAACGCTGTAGCCTCCCCCCGATAATGTTGGGTAGGTTCAATACGAATACCGCGTCGATTGTTTCCCGGTGAAACAGCAAAACATCCTCGCTGTGCGGCTGAAATGTGGAGTTCATGACATAACCGTCATCCTCCAGCACATGACTGAACAGCGTTCGCAAGCTGGATATTGCGTATGCGATCCATAAACCCCACCTACCCAGTGGTGGGGCAACGGTCTACCGTGGCATCTGCGGCGAGCAGTTCCACGGCAGTAACGCTTCGTACTCTTCGACCGACGAGGCATGCGGCAACCGCTCCAGTACGTGGCGCAGCCACGTATAGGGCTCTTGGCCGTTGACCTTGGCGGTCTCGACCAGACTGTAGATCTTTGCGCTGGCAGTGGCGCCGTTGAAGGTATCGCTGAACAACCAGGCCTTGCGTCCGATGACAAACGGCTTGATCGCTCTTTCGGCCGCGTTGTTGTCGATGGGCAAATAACCCGCTTCGACATAACGCTCCAGTCGGCTCCAGTTATTCGCCAGATAATGCACCGCCTTGCCTAATGCACTTTGCGGCGTCACCTGGGATTGGGTTTTATCCAGCCAGACTTTCAGATGCCCCAAGATCGGCAGGCTCTTTTCCTGCCGAGCGATAAACCGCTGTTCATCGTCGGCTTCCTTAAGTTCACGCTCGATCCCGTACAGCTTGTTGATCATCGTCAGTGCAATATCGGTCCGCCCGGTCTTGCCCTTGGGCTGAACCTTCTGCGCGTCCACGAATTTGCGGCGCGCATGGGCCATGCACGCCAGGCGCTCCACACCCGATTGCAACGCCAAGGCGTTATAGCCGGCGTAATCATCGGTCATGACATAACCGCGATAACTTTCCAGCAGCCGTAACGGCACCTCCTGCGCACGACTGGACGTGTAGTCAAACAACACGACTTTACGATCGGGTGGGCCGCTGGCTTGTACCCACATCCAGGATTGGCTGGTCGGGTCTCGATCCGGTTCCTTGAGGACCTGAACGCGAGTTTCATCGCAGTGGATCACCGCACTTTCCAGCAGCCGGTCACGCATCAAATTCAGCAGCGGCTGAAAGTGTTCGCTGCACTGGATGATCCAGCGCGCCAGCGTCTGACGAGGAATATCAATGCCATGTCGGCTCAGTACCGTTTCAAACCGGTGCAACGGCAAGCCGTCGACGTACTTGGTGGTCAGCAGCATGGCAAGAACACTCGGGCTGGCCATGCTCTTTTCGATCAATTGCGCCGGTTTGTCGGCGGTGACTGGTGCACGTTCACAACCACGGCAACCGTAGATTTTGCGGATATGTTTGATGACGCGGATCTGCATCGGCACGATATCCAGCTGCTCGCTGGTTTCTTCGCTGATCACATGCTTGCGGCAACCGCAGGCACAGGTCAGTTCGTGTTCAGGTAGTTCGTGGATGACTTCGATACGCGGCAGATCAGCCGACAGTGGCTTGCGTTTGCCTCGGCGCGGTGTCGCGGCAACAACTTCTTCATCAGCGTCGCCAACCAACGGCATGGGTTCGCTTTCGGGCTCGTTGAACAAGGCCAATTGCGGGGTGTTGGGCTCGATGGTTTGCTCGGACTTACGCCCGAACAGACGGTCGCGCAACAGCTTGATCTGTTCTTTCAGGTCGACGATGTGGGTCTGATAAGCCTGGGCCGATTCCTCTTGGCGACTGAGTGCCTCAAGCAGCAGTTGCTTGAGCAAAACAGGATCATCAGGAAGGTCATCGGGCAGAGAAATCATGGCCCGGATTATACCGGGTCACGCCACGTAGCGCGGCGTCAAAACCTGATGAGGGCGGTTGCGCCAGAGGTCGAAACCGTCGAGCAGCCAGTTCAGTTCCTGGACGCTCAACACAATGGCCTCATCGGTTACATCGGGCGATGTTTTAAAGCGCTCGGATTCGAGGCGCTTGAGCCAAAGGCAAAAGCCGTTGCGCTCCCAATACAAAATCTTCACCCGGTTGCGGGATTTGTTGAGGAAGACAAAAAGCACCGGGTCAAACACCGCGACCTTGAGGTCCAGTTCGACCAGAGCGGCGAGGCCGTCGATGGATTTTCGCAAGTCCACGGGTTTGGGGTAGAGGTACACTTTTTCAACTTTGGCGTCGGGTCGCATCATGGCGGGGCTGGCTCAGGAGAAAACGGGAGCACAGCATCCGGCGTCAGGGGAACGCTTTGAATGTGTAGTTCATGGAGCGGTTACGATATTGCAGGCGCCTTTGCATACTCGTTCCAGTGGTGAGGGAATCGTCCTGGATCAAGATCAAGGCGCTGCAAGCCTTCTCCCAATACCGAAGGAATTGCCAATGATGTACCGTGGCCCCTGCCTTGTTCGCTGAAGAGGTCGCGCAACATCAACAAGGGGTCAGCGAGTTCTCGTCGTGGGGGTTGCAGGACGTGCCTGTCCGTCCAGTAGCGAAATGTCTGGTTCAAGACAGCCAACCCATGAGCGGTGATGATTTCGGATCGATTTGCCTGATTGAATATGGCTCGGGCAAGAAAACTTACTGATTGATCCGACAAATATCTGAACGTCCGGGAAATATATTGAGTGATGGGCATTTCAAAAGGGAAACGCCGGTCCAGTACTATCCACCGGTCATTTCTTTTGACCGCCCACTTTGGTTGCAAAGACGGATTGTCGCGGAGCATGTATTCGAAGGCGTCATACAGCGCGGGTGAAAACAAAGGATGTTGCAAATAAGCGAGCCGGGAATCGGAATTGAGCGTCTGCTGGACAATGCGATAGTAAAGCTCGTCTATCTCAATGTGTTGGCCCAGTGGCGGTTGTATTTTTCTTCCCCAGTTTCGCCACAGCCCAAAAGACAGATTAAGCGCTTGCGGGTTGGCTGATAGCAGTCTCTCGGTCAACGTTTGTGTCGGGTGAGGGTCGTCATCCAGATGCGGTGGCTTACTTGGGCCCGGCATCGGCTCTTCAATGTCGGTTGGGGGGCGACGCCTGTCTTGCTGCGAATGCTCCGGTATGGCATCGGTTTTCGGGGGTTTGCGACGCCAGATTTTCGTCGCGGGGATCCGTTCAAAATAGATATCCGGAGAGTAGGTTGTCGTCGCGAATGCTTGCTGATACTCATCGGCCGCGTTTTTACGCACCATGACCGTTCCGTCTACCGTGTCAACGTAGGTTTTGCGATGTTTATCATGTCGGATTCCGTCCGGCGTGTTCTCTGCGGGAGAGAGTTGGGCCGCGTCCCAAGCGTTAAGGAATGCCGGTGCTTCAGGGGGCGGGGGATCATCAGCGGTGGTTCGTGGTCTGTCCGTCTCGACATCTGTAGTCAGCCAGTCCGGACGTTCGAAGGTCCAGGTCGGCTGGCGCTCGGACTTGCTCAGGAAAGGGCCAGGCAGCACCGGCGTGAAGTCGAAAGGCACCTGATAACGGCCATCGCCCTGGCGCTGGACAAGGATATACCCCTTATTTTCGACGTGAGCATAGAGTTTGCCATCCGGACTGGTGAAAAGACCGCTGTCAGACCCGAGAGGATTCAACATGTGCAACCGATCGGCAGGCCACGTCATCGAGCGTAGAGCGGCATTCACGGTTTTCGGGTGGGTATCAGGCATCTCACTGACCCTTACAGACGGCGGCGAAGTGCTGCCGGTAAAACCCTGAGAGGAATTTGTGGGTGTTTGATTGTTGCCCGCAAATCTCATAGAAGTGCTATCGAAGTTCAGCCGATTACTGTCCAGAGCACCCGGCGAAGGACTTCTGGGCATTGGGGATGTATCGGGCGCAGCAATACCGTGTACGGGCTTCGGTGGTTTGGCCATTAATAGATTCTCTTTATTTAAATGTAAGGTTTTGTACTGTGCGATACCGTGCTGAAGACTAGAGCCAAAGACAGCCGGTAAAACACCATCAGAACATTCGGCTGATAGCAGTAAAGCGTTCACACTCAATAACGAACGTTATCCTTCCCTCACCACGAAGAGCGTCGGCGTGTAAGGGGATGACTCTTGTACACCGCCGATTAAATAGACGATTTCGTTTTGTGCCAGATAGCTGTCCAGTTTCTCTTTTTCCCCCGAGCTTAGTTTGTTTCGAAACTCTGGATTGGTGAGTTCTGAACCAGTCGTCGTGCTACGAGGAACGGTATCGCCGGTGAAACCTGGAAGTTTTAATACAAACACGGCCGCAACACCTTGCCGGTGAAATATCAAAGCGTCTTCGCTGTGCTGCCGCGTGGAAGGGTTGATGCTATAGCCACTCTGTTGCAGGACGAAACTGAACAGGTTGTGCAAACCGGCACTGGTCGGTGCGGCCGTGTAGATGCCCCATTCCTGGGGAAAGCGCTGCGGGTCAAAGTCCAGGCGCTGCAAAAGATCGGAGCCGCGGTTCGGCAGAGTAAGCAGCCCGCCAGGCACGAGAGGGGAGGGCTGTGTTTGCAGCTTTGGCAACATCACCAACGGATCGGAAAGGCTGTGCAAGACTTTCTCGTTATTGACCCGGTCTGTCCAGTGACGAAGTGTCAGGGCCATCACCGAGAGTCCATGAGCGTTGATCCCTTCAGGTCGGCTGGCTCGCGTAAAGACGGCTCGGGCGACAGCACTCGTCGAATGTTCCGACAGGTAGTTGAAAGCGGTGGAGACGTATTGGGTCAAGGGCAAGGTAAACGGCGGATGGTTATCCAGAACCCTCCATTGGCCATCCCGTTTCAGCGCCCACTTTGGTTGGCGCAAAGGTTCATTGCGCAACATGTTTTCGAATGCGTCGAAGTGATCAGGGGCGAATGCTGGATGTTGCAAATAGACCAGACCGGTCTCGGGGCGTAAACCTTGGCTTACGATCAGGTAGTGCAGTCCGTCTATTTCGACGGACTCGCCTGCTTCCGGTCTTGTGGATTTCCCCCAGTTTTTCCATTGGCCCAAGGACAAGTCCAGTGCGCTCGATTGTTGATGGAAAAGATTCTGCACCAGTGCACCGGCATCGGTCGCGACATTGGTTTCATCCGACACTCGGGGGCGTTTACTTGGGCCAGCCGTCACTTCACGCTCATTGGCAGGGGCTTGATCAATCTCGGGCTGAGGACGTTTCGAGGGGGCGTTGACAGGTTCAATTTGGCGCCAGAGGGTTGTATCGGGAATTTGTTCAACCCTTTCACCGGAAGGGCTCGACTCCCCTGCGTGGGTCTGACGGTAACCGTCCCGGTCTTTGCGCACCATGACAATTCCGCCTTCCATTTCGACATACGCCTTTTTGAACTTGTCGTAGCGGATGCCTTCCGATGTGGCTGGATTTCTTTTCAGGTGGGCGGCTGATTTGGCATCGATGAACACCGGATGCTTTGGCCTGTCGCCAAGCGATGTATCGACAACCGGAACCTGATGGGCTGTTGGAGTGTCCTGGATTCGTGCCGCGGTAGCAGAATGCTGTGTGGGCTGGTGATCTGGCAGGCGAGTGATGATGACGCTGTCGCGCGATATGGATGTTCCTGGCAAGGCAATGGATGAGTGTGCCCCCGATATCGGATCCCCACCTGCAGCGCCAGGGGCAGGTAAGGCGAGGTCGCTGTGGGTATCTGCAAGCGGCGACGGGCTTCTTTGTGTTGTCGTAGACGTCTGCGGTGAAGGCGGGCCTGGCTTTTTTTTGGATGGCTTTAACATTGCGTTGCTCCGATGAATTATGGATTCACTTATCCGAAGGACGCGCCGGGCAAATAGAAGCGCAACTGCGAGGTTGCCTGCGGCGAGTCTTCAAGGGAGCGATGTTCGGTAAAACGGCGTCGGCGCGTGCGGTATATATGTCTTGATCCGAAGACAATGATGCAAGGCATTACCGGCTTGTAGATGGCAGATATGACGCCCCCTCGCCGGTTGGCCGGCGAGGGGAGAAACGACAATCAGCGCTCTCTTATAATGACCACCGCTACCGGATTCGACGCAACCTTCGCCACACCGCCTACCAGCCAGACCACTTTGTTTTGGGCCTCGGCGCTCTGAAGAGCGAGCAAGGCGGCGCTGCCGATTCTTTGTGGCAAATTCGGATCAGAGAGTTCGTTGCCAGGGGGATGCGATAGACCGGGATCTCCGACCGTTCCCAGTTTGAGATAAAAGACCTCTTGATGATTTGTGCGTCTGAATACCAACGTAGGACTGCGGTGTTCATATGTCAGGGGAAAGATGTCGTAGCCGCTGCGAACCAGCAATGCGCCGACAAGGCGTCTGAGATTGAGGTCGCTTGGATAGGTCAGGTAGTGATGCCATTCGACCGGAAAGTGTGTTGGATCGAAGGTGAGCCGTTGTAAATCTCCATCACCCTGGGGGCGCAGCGGAAGGATTCTTTTGTTTCCGATATCAACGGATGTCACCACGGGCAGCATGTTCATCGGGTCTGCGTAAGCTGGTGCGGCGGGAAACGGTTTTTGGTTCCACTGGTGCAAGACTGCCTGAATGTTAATCAGCCCGGTGCCTGTGATGGCGGGCGAGTTATCGGACAGTTCAAACAGTTTCCTGGCGACGGCCCGCGAAGTGAAATCAGAGAAGTCCGGAAATGTATCGGCTACGGATTGCGACAAGGGCTTTTCAAAAAAACGTTTACCGGGACGGATTTCCCCCGGCTCGGTACCGATACGAAACGTTGCCACAGGTTGGCGTTCGGGATTTGTTTGCAGCATGTGCTCAAAGGCATCGAAGTGTGCCGGTGCAAATTCGGGGTGCTGTAGAAAGTACACTTTGGGCAGGCTGTTGGGCGCAGAGCCGATGGGCACGATTGGATAATGGAGCCAGCCGAGCTGGATGGAATCTACTGATGACGGTGGGTACAGATTGCCCCATGGTAGCCAGAAGTAGGGTGTCTGGACCGATGAGGCATTGTTGTCGTTCGTAGG
Organism: Pseudomonas sp. NPDC087615; assembly: GCF_044743445.1. Taxonomy (NCBI): domain Bacteria; kingdom Pseudomonadati; phylum Pseudomonadota; class Gammaproteobacteria; order Pseudomonadales; family Pseudomonadaceae; genus Pseudomonas; species Pseudomonas sp. NPDC087615. The sequence continues at coordinate 10,855 of NZ_JBIUWM010000049.1, forward strand.
CGGTATGGAGTCCTCGGGCTCATTGAGTCGCGCTCGCTTGCTCGGTCCGGGTGTGGGTTCGTCACGCTCGGCGACGGGGCGAGGATTGTCCGGTGCACCGCTTTCGTCTGTCGTCGTGCTCTGTGCTTTTCGGCGCCAGAGTTTTGTCCCGGGAATCTGTTCAAAAAAAATGGCGGGTGAGTCACTTGTCGCGGCAAAGGCTTGCTGATAGTCGCCATCGGCGTTTTGACGCACCATGACGGTTCCCTCTACCGTATCGACATAGGTCTGCTTGAGCTTGTTGTAACGGATTCCTTGCGCTGAGAGTTCAGCCTTGCTCAGCTTTGCTGCGTTATCGGGTGAAAGGTAGGACGGCGTTTGCAGTTTTACGGCTTCAGCGCTCGGCGTTTGAGTAAGCTGCCAGCCCGGTTGTTCGATGCGCCAACTGGCCTGGCCTTGAGTTTTCGTCAGAATCGGGCCAGGAACGCCGGGAGCAAAGGAAAGTGGAACGTAATATTTTCCTTGCCGATTCTGTTCTACAACGAACTGGCCCTCTGTTCCGATTTGGGCGTAGGTTCGCAGATCCGGTCCAGTGAACAATCCCGTGTTGTCTGCGAGCGGAATCAACTCGTTGAATCGGCTTTGAGGCCAGGCAATCTCGCTGCGAGCGGTGCCATAGGTGTCGAGCCCTGCGTCGGGCATCTTGCTGACCGTGACGCTGGGCGCACGAGTGGTGGAGCCTTGAGAGATATTTGATGAGTGCTGTGCGGACGTTGAGCCGATGCCAGGCAGGTATACGTCGGGAAGGTGTGATGTACCGCGGTTACCTGAAAGATAGTCAACAGATCGTGTCGTTGTACTCGTTGTACTCGTAGTGCCGGACCCAGTGGTAGTAACAGACACTTTTTTTGTTGGCTTGATCATTTAGGTTTATTCCATCCATTGGATTTTTTGACAGCAGGAGAAACTGCCTTTTCGTGGGGGCAGGCCGCACTCCATCACCACTCGTGAATACCTGGGTGCTTTAACTTCCGAGTGCGCAAGAAGTTGTCGGGTTTAAATCGTATTGTGTGTTGGTGGGGCAGGCTGATTTATGGCGAAAGCGGGCATTGATAGACCCGATATCTGGTGGGTGCAGCGGTTCAAGACCTGTAGTTTCGTGTAATCAATAATTTCGGTGTCCAGCAGCCAACTACGTTTGGCAAAGCTATACCTGAGTATTCCGGCTCGATTGTCAATAACACTGATATGCCTGACCCTGACGTCCTTGTCGGCAATGGCGATGAATTCTTCGGGCAACTCTGCGGCTCTGTAGTCAGGGGCTTCGAAAAACCTGGCATCAAGGCCATCGAAATAAATTGTGTCGAAGGAGAGGTCGACAGTTTTGACAATGCCTTTTGCGGTGATGACACGCACTTGATCGACAAGGTCTTCACTGTCGTAGTTTGGTAGATGAACCGTACACGTTCCAATCTGCAGTTGATTTTTTTCCAGTTTTATTTCGACATTGCCCAGTGCGCTGGCGTCGAACTCCCAAGTGGACGAAAAATGTAATCTGTTGCTGGCCTTCGCCAGTGCGGCTGGCGTTGCGATTCTGATGATTATGTCGGCCGCGAGATGGATCAGATACGTCGAGCCGTCACCTAGCAGACTTTCGGTCGCGGTTTGTTCAGGATAAGACGTCAACGTGGCGCAGGCCGATCTGGCGCTCAGTTGATAGGCTTCGTTTGCGGGAAGTTCAAACAGGTAAAGACCTGCGCGGTATTGCTCTGGAAGAGGTATCCGGGTTTTCCACTTGGTGAAAGCGTACATCTTATAGTTTGCAGCAACGGTGCAGGCGTCGTTTTCCAGTGTGAGATGAGCATTGAAAGCGACGCCGTCATTGAATGCTAAAACATATTTATGATCGGGATAGAGTGTCATGGTTCTTAGCGTTTTCACGCTGTTCATTGGATCGTTTCCACCCCTTGCTTGCGCAAATAACTTGATTGTTAATGTCTTTTTCCCAAAGTAGTAAATCAGATCGCAACCCATTAACAGATCATGTTTTTTTGCCGATATTCTCGCCAGAAAGTGTGCTTCTGATTTAGTCAGTTCATCGCTCGCGAAGTCCAGAAAAATTCTGGTGACAGCGTCGGTGCGCTGAACTGCATAAAACCGGGTGTGTTGTTGAGTTCTTGGAATGTAATAGCTGGCATCGTTGTTGTGCCGGATTATGCAATCGGATGAGTAGAGAATGACCGGACTCTGCGGTTGTCCCTTGCGGGTGATCACCACCTCGACGTCGATGGGCCTTTCGCTTTTGAGTGATTCAGGAAGCTCAGGTACCAGATAAAAGCCGTCCCCGGTAATGAAGGTGAGTTTGTTGTTCTTTAATTGGTAATCATCACCGAGCCGTTTGTAGATGTCTCGGATGACTACCTTGCTTCTGGGCCTGTCATGGAAATCGAATTTCGAAGTGATGACCAGCGCGCTCTTCTCGACGATCCAGCTTTCAATCAGATCCATTCTCCAATTCAAGACAATGACGCTTTCTTGCTCACCGTCTTCGATGATGGAAATACAGCCTGCTTCATGGGCAATGAAATACTCATCTGCCCCGGATTCACCCGATGCCGTTGCACCGTTGTGAATTAAATGAATCTGGTCGTTTCCTGCGCCAGCTCTGATGGTGTCGATGCCACGGGACTTGATGATGTTGCGTTGCGCTGTACCGGTGACAGTGCTTGCCGCATGCGCGACGGTTTCAACATTCTCGATACTTTCCAGAATGCTGTGGAGCGTATGTTTTTTTCCATCTTCGGAAGATGGATCAGGGGTGATTACCTGGAGCCTCCCCGCCACCAAGTCGATGTCATACCCGGGTTGATCCGCAGCACTAAGGTTATAAAGGCCGCCAAGGGACAAAGTGTCGTTGCCTGCACCGCCCTTCAATATCGAATAATCGCCTACCCTGGAATCATTCTTGAGCCGATCGGCTGCGCCTTCGAAGACGAACCGATCGTCTTTGTCCCCCCCTGTCAGATCTTTTCTACCGGTCTTGTAAAAAAAGGCGTTTGGTTTTTTTTCTACCCCTCGGATTGAGTCTTTACCGTCACTGATGAACCACAGGACAGCTTTGTGATCTGCCGCTGCCCCCAGTTGCGCGCCAGGAGTGGCACCGTTAACACCTTCGTGGGCGTCAATGGTGTCATCTACTCCTGTTATCTGTGGAAGATTGACGGTTTCCCACCGGTCTTGTTTAGTCCACCAGTTACGTGCCCATATCCGAGTCGGCTTGAGGTTGACCTCAAAAGCGCCATGAACGATGGCTTCGGTGGTGTCCTTCAACGCGCCATCCAGCAGTTTCTTTGCCGCGTCCTTCATTTTTCCGGAGTGCTCGACCCTGGTTTTGGCAACGGTGTAGCGATCCTGCACATCGGCGTCAGGATCCATGAAACAGAACGAGAACCAGCCTGTGCGCCAGCGCTCATTGGTGGTGAGTTCGATGTAATCGTCAATATCGTCCACCAGTCTTACGGCACCGTAAGCCTGAGCGCCAATGGCCAGAATCGCTCCTGCCGCGAGCCCGACCGGTCCTGCAAAGGAAAAGCCTGCCATCGCTGCGCTCCCGAGTATCAAGGTCATGGCAGCACTCGTTAGGCTCAAACCGGCACTGATGTAATGATCCAGGGCTTCTTTCCCGGTTGCATTGTCGGCAGCGGTCAATGATTTGACTGCGGCGTGTAAATCGAAAGGCAGCGTCAGTGCTCCACCGATCAAGCCACCGGAACGACCCAATCTCACGGCGAATCGGGTTTTGGCGAAGTCCTTGTAGGCGAATTGGCCAACCTTGATCATCTGCGTGGCCATTTTAGTCACGGCAATGTCTACGGTTATGGAGCCCACTTCAGAGGTAATACCCGCGCTGTTGATTACGGCTTGTGCGGTGTCACTGTTTCTGACCGCATCGACCACCCCGCGCAAACCCATGAATATTCCAAAGGCTTGAATCCCGACACTTGAGCCGAGCATGCAGTCGCTCTTGATCAGAGACACCCAGCGAGGGCTGCTTTTTGACAGGTAGGCATGACGCAAATCGAGTTTTTGCGCGGAGCCTAGAAGTTTCGCAAGTGTGCTGTGATATGCGCCCTGATCAACATCGCTCGTGGGACTATTTCCAAGCATCGGCGGGGCGTCTAACGGACGCCGGCTGGCGATTTCGAACAGCAGCGACGACAACAGGTAGCCCTCCGTGACTGTTGTCGATTTCATTCGGGTTTCTATATCGGGCGAGCTGAACTGTAACGAGTTGATGAAGGAGCGCTTGGGCGTTCGAAAGAAGGTGTTCTGACCATTCAGGTGTTGGCCGCCCGTCGTTGCGCCCAAAACGTCCAGGGAAACTCGCGTGATTGAAATAGAGCCGATATGAAGTGGGCCGAACAGATCGTCGACGATTTTCAGCTGTTGTGTTTGGCGTTTGCTCGCGGTGGCGATTTCGCCTTCAAAATCGATGGTCGAAGCTGTGCGCTCATTGGCATGGAAGCCTATGTCGGTGATTACTACGGAGTCAGTTTGCTGGAACGAATCCGGTGTAAAAGTGGCCATTTGAACATCCTTGTTCTGCCAAATTATTTGTCGAATAGCGCGGTTATATTAGGTTTGGTTTTTTAGAGTTGTACATCCATGGGTTGTTGCGTTGTATTTCGCCCGACGCGGCAAGTTGAAATGGTCCTTTAAACATCTCAGTGGCTGCTGAGTAACGATACGGCTCCTGCACTACCGAACAAACCGGCACTGATCCGGTTGAACCAGCTTTGTCCTTTACCGCTGCGCAGATAGCGCGCTGCACCATGGGCACCAAGTCCGTAGGCCAGTTTGCACAGCAGATCCAGCAGGGTCCAGGTTGCAATCATCACCAGTAACTGCGGCAGGAACGGCTGTTCGGCGCTGAGGAACTGTGGCAGAAACGCGGCGAAGAACAGAATGTCTTTCGGATTACTTGCGCCCAGCACGAACGCGCGCCCGAACAGTGCGCGAAAACGTGGGACAGCTGCAGCTTGGGGCACTTCGGCGCCTGTCGAAGGCTGGCGCGACTGCTGCCAGCTCTGCCAGGCAAGATAGAACAGGTAAAATGCGCCGATGATTTTCAGGGCGCTGAACAACTGTTCCGAAGCCAATAGCAGGGCGCCCAAGCCCAGCGCCGATGCACTGAGTAAACAGATCGAAGCAATCACGCCGCCGAGAAACGCCGGGTAAGAGCGCCGCAAACCGTAATTCAGGCTGTTGCTGATCATCAGCAACGACAGTGGCCCCGGAATCAGGATCACCACCAGTGCAGCGCCGCTGAACAGCAGCCAGGTTTCCAGACTCATCACTTTCCTCCTTTTTTGTTGTACTCAAGAATGTGCAAAAGCCCCACCCGCCAGGGTGAGGCTGTTTTGAAGCCAGAACCGCTTAACGCTTACAAGAAGATGAACTTGGCGATGAAGATCGCGCAGAGCACCCACAGGCTAACGGAAATTTCCTTGTACTTGCCGGTACCGGCCTTGAGCGCCACATAAGTGATGAAGCCCAGCGCGATGCCGTCGGCGACCGAGAAGGTCAGCGGCATCATGATCGCGGTGACAATGGCAGGAATCGCGTCAGTGGCTTCGTCCCATTCGATGTGGGCCATGCCGCCCATCATCAGCATCGCAACGTAGATCAGTGCACCGGCGGTGGCGTAAGCGGGAATCATGCCAGCCAGTGGTGCGAAAAACATTGCCGCTATAAATAGCACACCTACGGTGACGGCGGTAAGACCAGTCCGACCGCCAGCGGCCACGCCGGCAGCACTTTCTACGTAACTGGTGACAGGCGGTACACCGACCACGGCACCGAAAACGCTGGAAGCACTGTCGGCTTTCATGGCGCGGGAGAGGTTTTCGATGCGCCCGTCAGCGCCGACCAGATTGGCGCGCTGGGCAACGCCCATCAGGGTACCGGCAGTGTCGAACATGTGCACAAAGAGGAAGGCCAGCACCACGCTGATCATGCTGACGTTAAACACGCCGGCAACGTTCATCGCCATGAAGGTCGGCGCCAGGCTCGGCGGGGTCGACATGATGCCCTCGTAGTGCACGATGCCCAGGCCCCAACCGGCCAGCGTCACGGTGATGATGCTGATGAGGATCGCGCCAAAAACTTTGTGATAGCTGAGGATGGCGATCATCAGGAAGCAGATGGCGGCGAGCAGCGGGCCAGGTTCACGCAGGGAACCGAGTTTGATCAGCGTGGCCGGGCTATCGACGACGATGCCTGCGGTTTTCAAGCCAATCAGGCCAAGGAAAAGACCGACCCCTGCGCCCATCGCAAAGCGCAGGCTCACTGGAATACTGTTGAGCAGCCATTCGCGAATCCGCGAGAAAGTCAGGATCATGAACAGCACACCCGAGACGAACACCGCGCCCAGCGCCGTTTCCCAGTTGTAGCCCATGGTGCCGACCACGGTGTAGGTGAAGAAAGCGTTCAGGCCCATGCCCGGCGCCAGACCCACTGGCCAGTTGGCGTAAAGGCCCATCAACAGGCAGCCCAGCGCAGCGGCGATACAGGTGGCGACGAATGCCGCGCCGTGGTCAATCCCGGCATCGGCCATGATGTTCGGGTTGACGAAGATGATGTAAGCCATCGTGATGAAGGTTGTCAGACCGGCAATCAACTCGGTCTTCACCGTGGTGCCATGCAAGCTGAGTTTAAACAGGCGCTCCAGCAGGCCATTGCGTAATGGCGGCGAGAGATCCAGCGTCGATGCTTCGGATTTGCGGCTTTCCACAGCGAGTACTCCTCAAGAGTTTTATTGTTATTTCCAGGGCCGGACCCATGAGGGGTGGCAGCGGCCCTTTGAGGCATACGCGAATTTGTTGACCATTAGGTCAGGAACTCGCACGCTGTGGATTATGCTTTTGTGTACAAATAAAGCAAATATTGTTTTTGATTTTGTTTACGAACGGTCCGACGATAGCGATATATCGCCACTCCGTGCCCTTCGCGAGCAAGCCAGACGATTCAATCGAGATGTGCCTGACTCTCACCCAAGGCCAGATTCACCGCCAACCACCCATTCACCGCTGTCTCCCCAGCCTCGGCAAACACCCGCTCCAGCAGTTTCACCTGCTCGCGGCGCAACGACTGTTCAAACTTTGCCCCTTCGGCCGTCAACTCGAGCAGGCGCTTTCGCTTGTCAGCCTGCGATGCCACGCTGTCGACCAGATGCATTTCCTGCAACTGGCGCAGCGGCATGTTCAGCGCCTGCTTGCTCACCCCAAGCAAGGCCAGCAGCTCCTTGACGCTCAAATTCGGATAACGAGCGATGAAAAACACAATCCGTTGATGCACCCGAGACAACCCACGGCGCTCAAGCATTTCGTCAGCCTTGGCGGTGAAGGCCTGATAACCGAAGAAGAACGCTTCCATGGCCTGTTGCTGACTGGCTGGGTTTTTAAGGTCAATCATGTTGACGTACTCGCTCGGACTGTCGTAATTTCAGTCAACAAGTTTGACTCATTTTTCATACGGCTCGCTACTGGTGACCTCCATGGCTTTTTCCGAACGTGTCTCGCGCCTTAAAAGTTCTTTGATTCGTGAAATTCTTGCCGCCGCTCAGCGTCCGGAAGTGATGTCATTCGCCGGCGGCCTGCCTGCCGAGGTCATGTTGCCGAAAGTCGAGTGGGGCGATATGCCGCTGTCCCTCGGCCAATACGGTATGAGCGAGGGTGAGCCGGCATTGCGCGAAGCCTTGGCCACACAGGCGAGGGCGCTAGGCTTGGCGTGTGAGGCGAGTCAGGTGCTGGTGGTCAGTGGCTCCCAGCAGACTCTTGATTTGGCGGCCAAGCTGTACATCGACAAGGGCACCGAGATTCTTCTGGAAGCGCCGACTTATCTGGCCGCTTTGCAGATATTCCAATTGTTTGGCGCCGAATGCCTGACCGTACCGCAGGAATCCGATGGCCCGAACCTGGCGCAATTGCGCAGTCGTCTGGAGCAACATCGTCCGGCGTTCATCTACCTGATCCCGACGTTCCAGAACCCGTCCGCCGTGCGCTACAGCGAGGCCAAACGTGCAGCCGTCGCCGCACTGCTCGATGAATTCGGCGTGACGTTGATCGAAGACGAACCCTACCGCGAACTGACGTTCGACGGCGCCAGCGCCAAGCCGATTGCCGCACGGTTGAATAAATCCAGCTGGATCTACACCGGCACGGTTTCGAAAACCTTGCTGCCCGGTTTGCGTGTCGGCTATCTGATCGCCAGCCCGGATCTGTTTGCGCATCTGCTCAAGCTCAAGCAATCGGCGGATCTGCACACTAATCGCATCGGGCAGTGGCAGGCATTGCAATGGATGGGGACTGAGCAATATCAGCAGCACTTGATTGAGTTGCGCGGCTTCTACCGAGAACGGCGCGATGCCTTTCAGTCAGCGCTGGAAACGCACTTTTCGGATCTGGCGGACTGGAACGTGCCGCAGGGTGGGCTGTTTTTCTGGTTGACGCTGAAACAGCCGCTGGACACGCGCACGTTGCTTTACGAGGCGTTGGCCAATGATGTGGCGTTTATGCCAGGTGAGCCGTTCTTTCCTGATCCCGATAAAAATCTCGGGCATTTGCGTCTTAACTTCAGCCACATTGACGCGGCGCGGCTGGATGAAGGGCTCAAGCGATTGGCGGCGGTGGTGCGTCAGGCGCAACGAGACAGGGCGGCCTGAAAATTGTTGTCTGGATTTTTGTGCTGGCTGGGCGGTCCTTTTCGCGAGAAAACCCGACCCCACAGGGGAAATACATTAAAAGATGTGCGGGCTTGCTCGCGAAGGCGTCAGTCAGAACGGCACAAAAACCTCAGGCCGCAGCAAACCGCTTATCCAGATAATCAATGATCACTTTGGATTCATACATCCAGGTCGTCTGGCCATTCTCTTCAATCCGAAGGCACGGCACCTTGATTCGGCCGCCCTGTTCCAGCAGCGTCTGGCGATCCTGCTCGTTGTTCTTGGCATCCTTCAGCGCCACCGGCACATTGAGGCGACGCAACGTGCGGCGGGTCTTCACGCAAAACGGGCAGGCGTGGAACTGATACAACGTCAGGTCCTTCGCAGCCGCTTCCACCTTTGCCTGAGCGGCGGCGGGGCGGTTTTTCTTGCCAGGGCGTGTGATGAAATCGATGAAAATGATCAGTTGGCCGAGGCCAACACGAAGTGCTTTAACGAACACGTTACAAGCCTCACTGAGATATTGAAGAAGGCGCGCAGCTTACCCGATTTTTCACGGGCAAAAAAAACCGGCGATCAACGCCGGTTTTTTACTGTTGCCAATTACTTGATCAAGCTGAGGAATTCGCTGCGGGTGGCTGCGTTTTCACGGAACTCGCCGAGCATCACCGAAGTGATCATTGACGAATTCTGCTTCTCGACACCGCGCATCATCATGCACATGTGCTTGGCCTCGATCACCACGGCAACGCCCAGCGCGCCGGTGACTTGCTGCACCGCATCGGCGATCTGGCGGCTGAGGTTTTCCTGAATTTGCAGGCGACGGGCGTACATGTCGACGATCCGTGCGACCTTCGACAAACCCAGCACTTTGCCGCTCGGGATATAAGCAACATGCGCCTTGCCGATGAACGGCAGCAGGTGGTGTTCGCACAACGAGTACAACTCGATGTCCTTGACCAGCACCATTTCGCTGTTATCGGAGCTGAACAGGGCACCGTTGGTGACCTCTTCTAGCGTCTGTTCATAACCGCGGCAGAGGTACTGCATGGCTTTGGCGGCACGCTTTGGCGTGTCGAGAAGGCCCTCGCGGGAAACGTACTCGACCAGTTTTCCGAGAATCTAGGTGTAATTCTGTACCAGGGACATGAAACTACCTGTGGGGATTTTCGCAAAGGGCAAGGGTACGGTGGCGGACACAACCCTGCAAGTTCGGTGTAACGGGATTATTCGTCGCGACCTTCCATCATGGTGCGTTTAAGCATCACATAAACCGCGCCGGCCCCGCCGTGTCTGGCCTGGCACGAGCAGAAACCAAGCACTTGTGCGTGTTGGCGCAGCCAAGTGTTGACGTGACTTTTGATCATCGGCCGCTTGCCGTCCAGGCGCACGGCCTTGCCGTGGGTGACGCGAACGCAGCGGATTTCGAATTTGGTGGCTTCGGCAAGAAACGCCCAGAGGGTTTCCCGGGCCTTTTCCACGTTCATGCCGTGCAGGTCGAGGCTGCCCTCGAACGGAATCTGACCGACCTTGAGCTTGCGCATCTGACTTTCCTGCACCCCGTCGCGGGCCCACATCAACTCGTCTTCCGGGCCGACGTCGATCACGAACTGATCGGACAGACCATCAACGGTGGTGGTGTCGGTGCGCACGGTAGCGGACTGGCGCAATTTGGCGATCTGCGCGCGGTCAGCTTTGGGTTTGCCGGTGTCGGCGCGGTCGTGCTTGATCGGCTTGACGCCTTGGATCGCACTTTTGAACAGCGAAAAATCGTCGTCTTGCATGTCAGCCTCCGCGAAGGGCGGCCAGTTTACCCAAGTCGAAACAAAACGGCCCGGCAAAAAGCCAGGCCATCGAGTCAGTCGTGTTTTTTCATCAGGTGCGGGGACATGTTCAATTCCCGCGACTGCCGTGCGCGACGGCGGCAGCGACGCCACAGGGCGACCCCGAAATACAGAAACAGTAAACCGACTGCCAGAATGATCGCGGAGCCCATTGGCGTGGCGTTCAAGTCGCCGAGCGCTGGCGGGCGCCCCAGCAGGCTGGCTGCCCCGGCCATTGCCAGCAGCACGCCGAACGTGGCCAGAATGGCTGCAATCGCCGCGCCGAATCGAAAACGCCAGTTGCTTTGGCCTTTGGGCCGCAAGCGGCGTGCGTCAAATCCATCGGATAACTTCATTCCGACCTTCCTCAATGGGTATCGGCCCTTCGACCGGGAGTTGACCAGGTTGTTCCTGAGGCTATGGCATTTGCGTCAAATGAGAGGCTTTTGTGGATGAGCGGCGGTGTGAGCCGCTCATCAGGGCGCGATCAGATGAGATCTTGTGTTTTGGCGAGGGTGGCAAAGTTGTCGGCCATGATCGCCATTTCTGCTTCTTGTACCACTTCGGCGCTGAGTACCCGGCCTTTGAACGGCAGGTCACGGGTGGCGCAAGCATCTTCAACGAGCGTGCAGCGGAAACCCAGGTTTTTCGCCGCGCGCACAGTGGTGCTGACGCTGGAGTGGCTCATGAAGCCGCAGACGATCAGGTCCAGCGAGCCCAGGTTTTGCAGGCGATCGAGCAGCTCGGTGCCATGGAAGGCGCTCGGCAACAGTTTGCCGATGATGGTTTCATCGCCCTGCGGTTCGAGGCCGGGGATGAATTCGCCGCGTTCGCCCTGTGGGTCGAACAGGCCACCGACGGTGCCGAGATGACGCACATGCACGATCGGCCGACCGGCTGCACGGGCCGCAGCGACCACTTGTTTGATGTTCGCGACGGCCGCATCCATGCCGCTCAGGGCCAGTGGGCCACTGAGATATTCTTTCTGGGCATCGATGATGACCACGGTGGCATGGCTCAGCGTGGCCGCTGCGTAACCGCGACCGCTGAGTTGAAACATCGTTTTTGGAACGGACATTCTGGGGCTCCTTGGGGTGGGGCTTTTGCGACATTGTCCTCTGGCTGAGCGGTTCTGTGAATCGCTACCATCGTAGGCACCGTCGTTGCTGGCTTGCAGCCTTGTCAAGTTACACGTTCTGTTCAATAGCTGATGCAAAAAACAGAAAACCCCTACCATCGTGGCGGGATTTTTCCTGCGTCGTCGTGGCGCGTTTTGGCTGTTAGAATCGCCAGTCGTTTTTTCTGGAGTTCTGCCCCGTGATCACTTCCCGACTTCGTACCCTGCGCGACCACATCCGTTGGGCCGTCAGCCGCTTCCATGGGGAGGATCTGTTTTTCGGCCATGGCACCGACAATGCCTGGGACGAAGCCCGGCAACTGGTGCTGGGGGCATTGCATCTACCGTGGGAAATCGCCGACAGCTATCTCGATTGCGCACTGGAAGATGACGAACTGGTCAATCTGCAACGCCTGCTCAAGCGTCGCATCGAAGAGCGTATTCCGACCGCTTACTTGTTGGGTGAGGCGTGGTTCTGCAGCATGTCGTTTATCGTCGACGAACGTGTATTGATCCCGCGTTCGCCGATTGGTGAGCTGATCGAAAACCATTTTGCGCCATGGATTGGCAATGACCCTGCGCGAATTCTTGATCTGTGCACCGGTTCCGGTTGCATCGGCATTGCCTGCGCCTATGAGTTCCAGAACGCCGAAGTGGTGCTGGCGGATCTGTCGTTCGAAGCGCTGGAAGTGGCCAATCAGAACATCGAGCGACATGGCGTCGATGAGCGCGTCTACACCGTGCAGGGCGATGGTTTCGAGGGGCTGCCGGGTCAGCGTTTCGACCTGATTGTGTCGAACCCGCCTTACGTCGATGCGCAAGATTTCGCCGACATGCCGGACGAATATCAGCACGAGCCGGAACTGGCCCTGGCGTGCGGTGATGATGGTCTGAACCTGGTCCGGCGGATGCTCGCCGAAGCGGCGGATCACCTGACCGAGAAGGGCTTGCTGATTGTCGAAGTGGGTAACAGCCAGGTTCACGTCGAAGCGTTGTACCCGGAAGTCGACTTCGCTTGGCTCGAGTTCGAGCGCGGTGGGCATGGCGTGTTCATGTTGACGGCGCAGCAGTGTCGCGATCATCAAGCGCTATTTGCTTCTCGCGTCTGACCCCTGAACGCTTCGCAGGCAGGCTCGCTCCCACCTTTGGAATGCATGTTCCTGTGAGAGCGAGCCTGCTCGCGAATGGCAGCGCCGCAGTTTCAAGTCATCAGCGGTGCGTAGCAATCCAGATCAACAACCCCGCCTGAAACACCGCAAACGCCACCAGGCAAGTAATAGTGAAGCGCAACCCGGCGTCTTCGCGCTTGAACTTGCTGACCTTTTCTTCCTGCTTCTGGAGCTTCACTTCCTGCTCGGCCAGATTCTGTTCGGCCTGCTGAAGCATTTGCGCGGCTTCAAGAATCTCGACGATCTGCAGCTTTTCGCTGTTCCAGTCGCCAATCAAATCGCCGACCTGAGCATCCTTGATGCTGCCCTTCAAATGTTGGGCGTCGGCGTAGACCACATCAAATCCGTGCACCCGCAGAAAATGATCGCGCCGCAGTCGAGTGTCTTCGTTCAGCGCGTCCTTGTTGTTCAAGTCCATGCCGTCGACGGTGTAGGCGGGCCAGCGTTTTTTCGCCCAAGTAATACCATGCGCGGCCATGAAGCGGCCGATGCCACGGTTTAACGGTTCAATCTGCAAGCCGCTGTCCGGGCCGAAACTCACACGTTTGGTGGTGTGATTGACCCACACATCGAGATGATTCTGCTCTTTGCGAACACGCTGGCTCGGCAGCTTGATCGCCATGCGCATCAGGCTGTGTTCTTTGCTATTGCGCTCGGCATAGCCGAATTCGACAAAACGCAATGGCCGGCCGCCGGTGTGGCGGTCGGTCTTCAACGGGGCCAGGCGGAGCATCTTGTGGTGCTCGACGTGGACATCCGCCCACGGCAGCTCGACCGCTGGCGGTGCGTCTTTTTCAGCGGTGGTGTCGGGTGAAGTCTGGGTATCAGTCATAACGGCGAGATCCTGTCCAAGCCCTGCTTGCCGCCAGCCAGTGCGCTGGCGACAAAGGCTTATCGGCCGTTTCTTACAACACTAGAGGGCAAACAGCGCTTATCGGGTGCGAATTCCGTCAATAAAATCGATGATTTTCGAACCGAGTTCCGCTGCCAAAGGCAAATTCGGGTCCTTGTAGGAGGCCAGTTGCCGCTTCACGTCGTTAGGCACGATGCGCATGACGTGGTTCATGCCTTCGATCACCACCAGTTCGGCGTCCGGTTTGGCGGCTTTGAGCAGCTTTGCATCATGGACACCCACTTGAATGTCGTTGCTGCCCTGAACGATCAGGGCCGGCATCTTCAGTTGAGCGAAAGCTGCGGCCGGATCCTGTCGGAATAACGAGATCAGGTACGGCTGCACGCTTGGCCGGAAAATCACCTGCAACGGCCCCGGCACATTGTCGTCGGTGCGGCCGGCCTTGAGGCTGTCGAGCAACTCGTTGCTGCGCAACATCAGCGGCGGTGGCAGGCTGCGCGCCAGTTGCTCACGGATTACCTGATCGACCGGTCGCGCGCTGCCAGACAGGGAAATCACCGCCGCCGCATCCAGCTTCGGCGCGGCAAGGCTGGCAATCAGTGCGCCTTCACTGTGGCCAAGCAGGATGAGCTTGCCAAAACGCGGGTCGGTCTTGAGCTTCTGCCCCCACGCCACGGCGTCTGCCGCGTAGGCCTCCACCGACAGATTGCGCTCGTCCGGCGTGGCCGCAAGGCTGGCGGCCACGCCGCGTTTGTCGTAGCGCACACTGGCAATGTGGTGTTTAGCCAACACCCAGGCCAGCCGTTTAAGGCTGTCATTGCGCCCGCCGTCGGGGTTGTTTCCGTCGCGATCCGTAGGCCCAGAGCCTGAAATGATCAGGACAACCGGCACAGGGTTGTCGGACTTTGGCAGCAACAGCGAACCGAAAAGCTCGCCGCTCCCCGTATCCAAAGTTACCGGGCGTTGTAGGACCGTCGCTTGGGCAAAGCCCGTAAACAGGGTAAGACTCAAAATCAAAACTCGCAGCATCATCACGCCATCATTCGCCAAGGTGCCGGTTGGACTCACCAACACCGCTAAGGTTCGAGGATGAACTAGTCGGTTAGCCTGCGTATACTGGCGCGCATTACGAATTTGGGTTTGATTTCACGGAGCGTCCTGCATGTCCGGCAATACCTACGGCAAGTTGTTCACTGTCACCACCGCTGGCGAAAGCCATGGTCCGGCGTTGGTCGCCATTGTCGACGGCTGCCCGCCGGGCCTGGAAATTTCCCTCGAGGACTTGCAGCGCGACCTCGACCGCCGCAAGCCCGGCACCAGTCGACATACCACCCAGCGCCAGGAAGCCGATGAAGTCGAAATCCTCTCCGGCGTGTTCGAAGGCCGCACTACCGGCTGCTCCATTGGTCTGCTGATCCGCAACACTGACCAGAAGTCCAAGGACTACTCGGCAATCAAGGACCTGTTCCGCCCGGCCCACGCCGACTACACCTACCACCACAAATACGGCGAGCGCGATTATCGTGGCGGCGGCCGTAGCTCGGCGCGGGAAACCGCCATGCGCGTGGCGGCAGGTGCAATCGCCAAGAAGTTCCTGGCCGCTCAGGGCATCGTCATTCGCGGCTACATGAGCCAGCTCGGCCCGATCGAAATCCCGTTCAAGACCTGGGATTCGGTTGAAGAAAACGCGTTCTTCTGCCCGGATCCGGACAAAGTCCCGGAGCTGGAAGCCTATATGGATCAATTACGCCGTGATCAGGATTCGGTCGGGGCGAAGATCACCGTGGTCGCCGAAGGCGTCATGCCGGGTCTGGGCGAGCCGATTTTCGACCGTCTCGACGCCGAACTGGCGCACGCGCTGATGAGCATCAACGCGGTGAAGGGCGTGGAAATCGGCGCTGGTTTCGCCTGCGTTGCCCAGCGTGGTACCGAGCATCGCGATGAAATGACTCCGCAAGGTTTCCTCAGCAATAACGCCGGCGGCATTCTCGGCGGCATCTCGTCCGGTCAGCCGATCGTTGCCCATCTGGCGCTCAAACCAACGTCGAGCATCACCACCCCGGGCCGTTCGATTGACGTCGAAGGCAACGCGGTCGACGTGATCACCAAAGGTCGACACGACCCCTGCGTGGGCATCCGCGCCACACCGATTGCCGAAGCGATGATGGCCATCGTGCTGATGGATCACCTGCTGCGCCACCGTGGGCAGAACGCCGATGTGCGCGTGAGCACCCCGGTGCTGGGTCAGCTTTAATGGCCGACCACAAAGCCGTCGCGGTCTGACCGTGGCGGCGCTCCCTTACTGGCGGCTGTCCAGTTTCTATCTGTTCTATTTCGCCTTGCTCGGCTCGACGGCGCCGTTTCTGGCGTTGTACTTCGATCACCTCGGATTTAGCGCCGCGCGCATTGGCGAGCTGGTCGCCATCCCGATGTTGATGCGCTGCGTGGCGCCTAACATCTGGGGCTGGCTTGGCGATTACACCGGCAGACGCCTGGCCATCGTGCGCTTCGGCGCGGTGTGTACGCTGCTGACCTTCTCGTTGATATTCGTCAGCAAAACCTACGCCTGGCTGGCGATGGTCATGGCGTTGCATGCATTCTTCTGGCACGCGGTGTTGCCGCAGTTCGAAGTCATTACGCTGGCGCATTTGCAGGGGCAGACCTCCCGTTACAGCCAGATTCGCTTGTGGGGCTCGATCGGCTTCATCATCACCGTGGTTGTGTTGGGGCGCCTGTTCGAATGGCTTAGCCTGGATATCTACCCGGCAGCGCTAGTGCTGATCATGGCGGGGATCGTGCTCAGCAGTTTGTGGGTACCGAACGCGCAACCGGCGCAGGGCAACCGGCCGACCGGTGAAGGTTTTCTCAAGCAACTGCGCAGTCCCGGCGTGCTGGCGTTTTACGGCAGCGTGGCGCTGATGCAGATGAGCCACGGCCCGTACTACACGTTTTTGACGTTGCACCTTGAGCGACTCGGCTACAGTCGCGGCGTGATCGGCATGCTCTGGGCCGTCGGTGTAGTCGCTGAAGTGCTGATGTTCATGGCCATGAGCCGGATTCTTTCGCGCTTCTCCCTGCGCAGAGTCTTGATAGCGAGTTTTCTGCTGGCGGCGCTGCGCTGGGTGCTGCTAGGTTCGTTCGCCGAGTTTCTCTGGGTGCTGTTGTTGGCGCAGGTGCTGCACGCGGCGACCTTCGGCAGTTTTCACGCCGCTGCCATCGCGTTCGTGCAACGTAGCTTCGGCGCGCGCCAGCAAGGACAGGGCCAAGCGTTGTACGCCGCGCTGGCCGGCACCGGAGGCGCGCTCGGCGCACTGTATGCCGGTTACAGCTGGAATACCCTCGGCCCGGCATTGACCTTTAGTATTGCCAGTCTCGCGGCGCTCGCGGCTGCCGTTATCATTGCCACACGCATGCAAGAGGACAGCCTGTGAGCCTTGCGCGTGAACAACTCGCCCGGCCAATCGTCGACGCCGGGTGTTTTCTTTATGGTCGAGGCGGGTCTCAGTGGTATCTGAATTTTGTTTGAATGCGAGTTGAAGACCCGCAGCGTCATGAACCGCCAAGGCTGACTTCGCCAGAAGTCGCCCATTTACTTGATGAATTGCTGTGCCCGACCGGTCTGAAAGAGCCGGACGGCAAGGCCGATACCGAGGAATTGCCCCAATGAGCAGCCTGTCCGTTTATCACGTCTCAAGCCCCGATATCCCGAACAAGGTGTTGACGCATCTCGAAGACATCGCCGCGACTCTGGCCGAGCAGGGCGTGCGTTTCGACCGCTGGCAAGCCGCCGCGAAGATCCAGCCCGGTGCAAGCCAGGAAGAAGTGATCAGCGCGTACCAAGAGCAGATCGACAAACTGATGACCGAGCGCGGTTACATCACGGTCGATGTGATCAGCCTCAATAGTGATCACCCACAGAAAGCCGAACTGCGCGCCAAGTTCCTTGAAGAACACTGCCATGGCGAAGACGAAGTCCGTTTTTTCGTCGCCGGTCGTGGGCTGTTTACCCTGCACATCGACGATTACGTTTACGCCGTACTCTGCGAAAAAAACGACCTGATCTCGGTGCCGGCCGGCACTAAACACTGGTTCGACATGGGTGAACATCCGCACTTCGTGGCGATCCGTCTGTTCAACAACCCCGAAGGCTGGGTCGCCAACTTCACTGGCGAAGATATCGCCGGCCGCTTCCCGCGTCTTGAGGACTGAGCCGTAGACGATAAACGTCATCCATAAAAAAACAGGCCGTGAAGCGCATCCTTCACGGCCTGTTTTGTTTTACGGGGTCAAATCAATTACAGCGAGTGATACGTCGGCAGGGCAAAACGCTGCTGGCTCTGCAGCATTGCGATTTGTGGCAGTTCGCTGGCCTGTTCAGCCAGATCACGACGAATTGCGCTGATCGCCCACGACAATTGGTCGCCGGCATGCAGTTGCTGATACGTCAGCGCACGCTTGAACACTTTGCCGTCGCTGCTGCGCAGAGTCAGCAGGATCCCGCCATCGGGACGTGGCGCAGTGGTGACTTCGAAGTTGGAGAACAGGGAGGTAAATTTTTCTTGGATCAGGCTCATGTTTTTCAGCTCCGTATGCACTTGAATGGCAAGCATGCAGAGGAGGTTGCAGTGATTGTGCCAGCATGGATTTTTTTAAAAATACTTATAAATCAATAGTTTATAGAATCGTGAATTTAAACGCGTCGTGCAATCTGCATGAACGGCCATCGTGCATCCTGCATTTTGCGGGATCGCTTGCGAATAAACGGAACCAAATCGCGCCCACAGGATCGTTGCTGCTGGCCAGGGTCCTGCGGATACAAAACATTGCAAAAACCGCGTGTACAGCTTGAGAAGCGCTGGCGTACTTTCGCTCTCGACCTTCGCCTGAAAGTGCCGGTCGCAGCCACCGATTGCCCGAAAAATAAGAATGCCGGCCAGCAAACCAGGGCCGAACGGGAGCTTCCATGAGTCACGCGCCAAGCGACACGATTACCTGGGGCATGATGCTCCGCAAACTGCCGATGATTGCCAAAGCCATTCCGCGAGTGGTCAAAGGCATGAAGGTGGCCAACGTCAAGGATCCGACCCAAAGCTGTGGCCTTGGCTGGACGTTCGAACAAGCGGCTCTGCGTAATCCCGATGGCCTGGCGTTATTGCAGGGCGATGTCTTGCTGACCTATTCGCAGGTCAACCAGTGGGCCAATCGCATCGCCCACTATCTGAACGGGCAGGGGATCGGCAAGGGTGATGTGGTGGCGGTGTTCATTGAAAACCGTTCGGAACTACTGGTGACGATTCTGGCATTGGCCAAGGTCGGCGCCGTCAGCGCACTGCTCAATACCTCGCAGACCCGCGATACGCTGATCCACAGTGTGAATCTGGTGGCGCCGGTGGCGATTGTGGTCGGTGAAGAGTTGGTGCCGGCGTTTGCCGCGGTACGTGATCAAGTGACGATTACGCCAGAGCGCACCTGGTTCGTGGCGGACCATGACACTTACAGCCATCCGGGCATTGCGCCCGAGGGTTACGTCAACCTGATCAGCGCCAGTGTCGACGCTCGCAGCGATAATCCCCCGAGCAGCCAGCAGGTGTTTTTCGACGATCCGTGTTTCTACATCTACACCTCTGGCACCACTGGCCTGCCCAAGGCCGGTGTGTTCAAGCACGGTCGCTGGATGCGCAGTTCGGCCAGCTTCGGCATGATCGCCCTCGACATGGGCCCCGACGATGTCGTCTATTGCACCTTGCCGCTCTATCACGCGACCGGCCTCTGCGTGTGCTGGGGCTCGGCGATCAACGGCGCATCGGGTTTCGCCATCCGCCGCAAATTCAGCGCCAGTCAGTTCTGGAATGACGTGCGCCGCTATCGCGCCACCACCATCGGGTACGTCGGCGAGTTATGCCGTTATCTGGTCGATCAACCGGCCAGCGTCGATGACAATCGTCACGACGTGCGCAAGATGATCGGCAACGGCTTGCGTCCAGGCGCGTGGGCTGAGTTCAAGACGCGGTTCGCGGTCGATCATATCTGTGAGCTGTACGCCGCGAGCGACGGCAATATCGGTTTTACCAACATCCTCAACTTCGACAACACCATCGGGTTTTCGCTGATGGCCTGGGAATTGGTGGCCTACGATCATGACAGCGGCGAGCCGATTCGCAGCGACGATGGTTTCATGCGCAAGGTCGGTAAGGGCGAGCAAGGTTTGCTGCTGGCGCGAATCGACGAGAAGGCGCCGCTGGACGGCTACACCGATCCGCAGAAGACCGCCAAAGTCGTGCTGCACGATGTGTTCACCAGGGGCGATCGCTTCTTCAACACCGGTGATCTGTTGCGCAACATCGGTTTTGGTCATGCCCAGTTTGTTGATCGCCTCGGCGATACCTATCGATGGAAAGGTGAAAACGTCTCCACCACCGAAGTTGAAAACCTGTTGCTGCAACATCCGCACATCTCTGAGGCCGTGGCCTATGGCGTGGAAATCCGCAACACCAACGGACGCGCCGGGATGGCGGCGATCACACCTGCCGAATCCCTCGCCACCCTGGACTTCGCTGAACTGCTGACGTTCGCCCGGCAACGCATGCCGGCCTACGCCGTGCCTCTGTTCCTGCGGGTGAAAGTGAAAATGGAAACCACCGGCACCTTCAAATACCAGAAAACGCGGTTGAAAAACGAAGGCTTCGACCCGGGCCTGACGGGTGATGACCCGATCTTCGCTTGGCTGCCTGGCACGCAGACGTATGTGCAGGTGACCGATCAAGTGCTGGCCGACATTCATCAGGGCAAATACCGCTATTGATTCTGGCTATAGCCGATCTTGAGAAAAAGGGGGTGACAGCTATCGCCTCGCTCGGGAAACTGTCGGCTTTGCGATTAACCGAAAGTGGAGTTGCCCCATG
The DNA here is from genome assembly GCF_044743445.1 of Pseudomonas sp. NPDC087615. Classification (NCBI taxonomy): domain Bacteria; kingdom Pseudomonadati; phylum Pseudomonadota; class Gammaproteobacteria; order Pseudomonadales; family Pseudomonadaceae; genus Pseudomonas; species Pseudomonas sp. NPDC087615. Next base: position 31,420 of record NZ_JBIUWM010000049.1, read on the forward strand.
TCCGACCAAAGCCGCCAGATGACCCCTGAAGAGGCTGCCGAATTCACCGAGCAGGTTTTCAACAAGGCGCGCGACGGTGATGCAGTGATGCTGGATCGACTGATCAGCGCCGGCCTGCCAGTGAACCTGAAAAACACCAAGGGCGACACGTTGCTGATGTTGGCCAGTTACTACGGCCATGTGGATGCGGTACAGGTGCTGCTTAAACACAAGGCTGACCCGGAGATGCGCAATGGCAACGGCCAGAGCCCCATCGCCGGCGCAGCGTTCAAAGGTGATCTGGCCGTGGTCAAGGCACTGGTAGAAGCGGGCGCCGAGATCGAAGGTTCGTCGTTCGACGGTCGTACCGCGTTGATGATGGCGGCGATGTTCAACCGCGTTGAAATCGTCGATTACCTGATCAGCAAAGGCGCCGATCCGCAAGCCAAGGACGCTAACGGCGTGACTGCGCTGGACGCGGCTCGCACCATGGGCGCGGTCGACACCACCGCGCAGCTGGAAAAACTGTTGAGCTGAAATCAACTCTGTTGAACTGTGGCGAGGGAGAGAATGCGCTATCCTTCGCGCCCTCGAAATTCACCTTCGCCACAGGATCTGCCCTCATGAAAGCCGCACTCGTCGAACTCATCAGCAAAATCAGCTCCGGCTGCATGGGCGAGGACGAGATCCTGAAAGTGGCCGACGAAGCCGCACAGGCCTACGCCGATGCCGGTGCTTTCCTGACGGCCAACCCGGACATCAACTACGACGATACTTTCCCGATCACGTTGGGCGAGTGGGTGGTGGTCGGCAGCCTGCCGGAAACCGTGCTGTTCCAGGCCGACACCTACGTCGATCTGTTCGCGCAGATCGTTGCCTCGTTCGGTCCGGGAGTCGATTTCAACCTCAAGCCCAAGCAACTGGCCAAGACCGAAGCACTGACCGCGCTCAATCGCATTCAGGTGCAGATGAGCAGCCTGAACAAGGAAAACGGCGGTTACACGCTGATGAACTTCAGTCAGTTGCTCGACGACGAACTGCAAGTCGTACTGGTTTACGGCAACGACGTGCCACGGGTGCTGGCGTTGTGCGCCGAAGTCGGCATCGCCGCTGCGCCATCGCTGGAGGCCTTGAAGGTCGCTGCTCACGTCTGAGGGCAATAAAAGGGAACCCTTCGCGCGACCGTCTATCCTAAAAGTGCATGCCACTATTTTGGAGCGACACCATGGGTTCGACGTTTAACGGTCTGATCGGTCTAATCATTCTTGCCCTCGATATCTGGGCCATCATCAACGTACTGAAAAGCGGCGCCGAGACCGGGATGAAAGTCCTCTGGGTGCTGCTGATCGTCCTTCTGCCGGTGCTGGGCCTGATCATCTGGGCGATTGCCGGGCCACGGGGGAATGTGCGGATCTGAGCCATTCTCGCGAACAACGCAGAACTTGTGGGGTTGTGTTAAGCCGATGGGGCGCGAAGCGTCCCTTGAACCAGTGGGCGCGGTCTGACAGAAAACCCCGTGATCTACGACTGCTTCTCAGCCGATCGGGAATAAATCCCCTTGCCACAAAAGCCCGCTTGCGCATTGGGTGTCTTTTTTTTCATGTTCGCCCGATGCAATCCTTTTGAACGATCAATCTGACCAAAAGTCGAGATAGAGGTAAGCCCATTTGCGGGTTTGATCGAGGAGGCACCGATGCAAAAGTGGAAAATCACTTTCGTGGACGATCATGGTGAAACTGTTGTTGAGGTCTTCGAGCGCGCCGAATGTCCCAGCGACGATGAGGCCGCTCGACTGATCAAGCAACGGCTCCTGCCTGTTGCCGCCGCACTGGATTTGAACGATCTGGAAGGCCGCACCGCCGATGCGGGTGTCAAAAGTCTGAAAACCCAGAACAGCATCGAAATCCGCAGCATCACCCCCATCTGAAATTCTTCCATCACTTATCACACCAGGCCTTGGCAGCAGCTCTATCTTGGGGCTACTCTGCAAGCGAGATCAGCGAACGGATCGCTAAGGTCTGGTCTTGTCAGCTACATGCTTGTTTCCCGCGTGCAACCAGTTTGCCGAAGTACTTAGGCCCAAGGCCCGGGGCGGGAATACGGAAAGTCTATCCATCATCCGAGGGGGACGATTCATGAGCACAGCCTATCAAGAAGACATCAGCAGCAACGTGCTGCGCCGCATGAAAGAAGGCGGTTTCGATTTTTCCCGATTCCATCCCATCGAGTTCTACGCCATTTTCCCGGACGAGGAGCGGGCGCGCAGGGCGGCAGGCAAGTTTCGCGGTGAATCCATCAATGCCCAGGTCAGTGCGCGCGACGACGGCGCCTGGTCTCTGGAATTAAGCAAAGTGATGTACGCGACTTATGACGATATTGGCGATTTCGAGCAGGGCTTCTCCGCCGTGGTCGAACCGCTGGGTGGCATCATCGAGGGCTGGGGCGTCAAGCAGGAGGTACGCAACCGCTACCGTTTGAACTGATCTCTGGTGTTTTTTGTTGAGCAACGGCTGACCTTCGGGTTGGCCGTTTTCGTTTATGGATCTCTTTTGCTTTCAAAACGTTTCACGCACGCAAAAAAAAGCCACCGGAGAGGGTGGCTAAAAGGGAAGACCGATAAATCGATGAAACCGTTCAGGGCCAAGGCTTTAAGGGCTGCACTGGCAGGCCGGATCAATTGAGCTGAAGACCTGCGCGTGGCAGCTTTTTCAGCGGATGCGCGGATTATCCGCCGCCCACGCCGAGCAGTGAAATCAACTCTGACTATGCTGGTGATAGACGACAACACTGCGTCGCAATGAGGCGGGCGCAATCAGGTTGGGGCATTTGTTGCACAGGAATGGTGCGGCGCCTGCGGCGTGAATATCCAACTGATTGAAATCAAAGCGTTTATGCCGATGGCACGGGCCTTGCGAAGGCCTGTATGTCCGGGTGACAAGGAGTACGGCATGATCCGCACCTATTTTGATGAGATGTACGATGCCGGCGGCCAGGTTCGCCCGCATTACCGGGAGTTTGCCCGGTGGTTGGCCGACACGCCTGACGAGCTGCTGGCCCAACGGCGACGCGAGGCCGATCTGCTGTTCCATCGTGCCGGGATTACCTTCACGCTCTACGGGGACGAGCAGGGCACAGAGCGCCTGATTCCTTTCGATACCATTCCGCGCAGCATCCCCGCCAGCGAATGGCGGATCGTCGAGCGCGGCTGCATCCAGCGGGTCAAGGCGTTGAACATGTTCCTCGCCGACCTTTACCACGAGCAGCGCATCATCAAGGCCGGGATCATTCCCGCCGAGCAGGTGCTGGCCAACGAGCAATATCAGTTGGCGATGCAAGGGCTGGATCTGCACCGCGATATTTATTCGCACATCTCTGGTGTCGATCTGGTGCGCGACGGCGACGGCACCTATTACGTGCTCGAAGACAACCTGCGCACACCGAGCGGCGTGAGCTACATGCTCGAAGACCGCAAGATGATGATGCGCTTGTTCCCGGAGTTGTTCGCCGCGCAGCGCATCGCGCCGATCGACCACTACCCGAACCTGTTGCTCGACACCCTGAAAAGCTCAAGCCCGATTGATGACCCGAGTGTGGTGGTGTTGACGCCGGGGCGCTTCAACAGTGCATTCTTCGAGCATGCTTTTCTGGCGCGGGAAATGGGCGTTGAACTGGTGGAGGGCGCCGATCTGTTTGTGCGTGACGACAAAGTCTTCATGCGCACCACCGACGGCCCGAAAGCGGTCGACGTGATCTACCGCCGTCTCGACGACGCGTTCCTTGATCCGCTGGCGTTCAATCCGGATTCGATGCTGGGTGTGCCGGGGCTGCTGTCGTCCTATCGCTCCGGCAACGTGGTGCTGGCCAACGCCATTGGCACCGGTGTGGCCGATGACAAGTCGGTGTATCCGTTCGTGACCGACATGATCCGTTTCTACCTCGATGAAGAACCGATCCTGAAGAATGTGCCGACCTGGCAATGTCGCAATCCGTCTGAACTTTCCCATGTGCTGGCCAATCTTCCGGATCTGGTGGTCAAGGAAACCCAAGGCTCGGGCGGTTACGGGATGCTGGTGGGGCCGGCAGCGACGACGGCGGAAATCGATGCGTTCCGCGAGCGGATCAAAGCCAAGCCCCACGCGTACATCGCGCAACCGACGTTGTCGCTGTCGACCTGTCCGACCTTTGTCGAAAACGGCATTGCGCCACGCCATATCGACCTGCGTCCGTTTGTCTTGTCCGGTCGCGAAACGCGGGTTGTGCCAGGCGGTTTGACCCGTGTCGCCCTGCGTGAAGGCTCTCTGGTGGTGAATTCCTCCCAGGGCGGCGGAACCAAGGACACCTGGGTGGTCGAGGATTGAAGGAAGCTTGCCATGTTAAGTAGAACTGCCTCGGATCTGTATTGGATGTCGCGTTACCTGGAGCGAGCGGAAAACCTCGCACGGATGCTCGATATCAGTTATTCGCTGTCGCTGATGCCGCAAGACGGCCGCGGCGATGGTCTGCACGAACTGGCCATGCCGCTGTTGATCACCGGCACCCTCGACGATTATCTGGAGCGTCACGGCGCGCTGCATGCCGAACGATTGCTGCACTTTTTCGCCCTCGATGCCGCCAATCCGGCAAGCATCTACAGCTGCCTGGGCGCGGCGCGGGCCAGCGCTCACGCGGTGCGTGGGCGAATCACCGCAGACATGTGGGAAAACATCAACGCCACTTGGCTGGAGATTCGCGGGATCGCCGAACAGGGGCTGAGCCGTTATGGCATGAGCCGTTTCTGCGAATGGATCAAGGAGCGTTCGCACCTGTTCCGTGGGGCGTCCTACGGCACGATCATGCGCAACGATGCGTTTCGCTTCATTCGCTTGGGGACTTTTATCGAGCGCGCGGACAACACCTTGCGCCTGCTCGATGCCCGCTACGAAATGGCGGGTGATCAGGCCGAAGCGGTCAGTGACGGCACTGCTCACGCCTACTATCAGTGGAGTGCTTTGCTCAGGGCTTTGTCGTCGTTTGAGGCCTACACCGAAATCTATCGCGATGCGCCGGGGGCGAGGCATGTCGCCGAGCTGCTGCTGTTGCGCGCGGATGTGCCGCGTTCATTGCGCGCCTGCACCGAAGAGATCGACCAGATTCTCGCGCAGTTGCCCGGGGCCAACGGTCGGCCGGCACAACGGCTGGCCGCAGAAATGGACGCACGCCTGCGCTACACCGGCATCAGCGAAATCCTCGAGGAAGGCCTGCACGCCTGGCTGACCGAATTCATCCCGCTGGTGCGCCAGTTGGGTAACGCTATTCACAGTTCCTACCTGGAGGCTGCATGAGACTTTCCATTAGCCACGAGACCACCTATCACTACGAAGATCAGGTGCGGGCGAGCATCCAGTACCTGCGGCTGACACCCCACGACAGCGAGCGTCAGCACGTATTGAGCTGGCAACTCGACCTGCCGCGCCCGGTGCGTGCGCAACTCGATCCGTTCGGCAACATCCTGCATGTGTTGACCATGGACGAGCCGCACGAAGCGATCATCATCGGCGCCCGTGGCCAGGTGGATATCGATGAGTTGCGTGAGGCAGAGCACGAGAGCCAGTCGGCGTTACCGTTCCTGCGTTTTACTCGACTGACCGAGGCCGATGAGGCGCTGCGTGCGTTCGCCGAAAAAAACTGCAAGCAACGCCGCGACCGCACGGCGCTGATCGATTTGATGCACGGCTTGAACCAGCACATGACGTACACGCCGGGCTCCACTGAAGTGGATACCAGCGCCGCCGAGGCGTTCGCCGGCCGCTCAGGCGTTTGTCAGGATCATGCCCACGCGTTCCTGGCCTGCGCGCGTAGCCTGGGAATCCCATCGCGGTATGTGTCGGGTTATCTGTATAGCGAGGATTGTGAGCACCTGGCCAGCCATGCCTGGGCTGAGGCGTGGCTGGATGACGCCTGGTACAGCTTTGACGTGACCAATCAACTGGCTCGACCTGAGCGACACCTGAAACTGGCGGTGGGTCTGGATTATCTGGATGCCTGCCCGGTGCGCGGGATGCGCCGTGGTGGTGGGTGTGAGCAGATGCACGCGAAGGTGTTTGTATCGCCGACGCCGGTGCCGGTCATCTCCGTGCAACAGCAATAGGATTGGGGATGCCGCAAATGCTGGTAAGCCAGCCCACAGGTTATGCGTTGATTTTGAATCAGCATTGATCCTGTGGGAGCGGGCTTGCTCGCGAAGAGGTCAGAGCCAACAACCCAAGGCTCAAGAACTCAGGGCTTAACCTTGCGCCCAGCCATATGCTGCAAATACCCGATCAACATCTGCAAATCCCCATCCGGCAGCACATCGGCAGAAAACCCCGGCATCTTCGCCTGCGGCCACTGACGCAAACTTTGTGGGTCACGAATGTAGCGCTTGAGGAAGTCCGCCCCGAAATACTCGGTCGGGTTATACGGAATATTCAGATCCGGCCCGAACTGCGCATCTCCCGCACCATTCAATCGGTGGCACGCCAGACAGTTTTTCTGAAACAGCGCAAAACCCTGATTCACCGGATCATCGGCTTTCAGCGCAGGGTCAGGCAGCAGGGCAGGGAAGCGTTCGGCCACTGGTGCCATGCGCTTGATGCTTGCCACTTCGAACGGCCATTGCTCCGGGCTGATATTTCCCGCTTGTGGATCGGTCCACACCAGATAGAACGGCCCGGCGCTGTGCTTGCCCTCGGACAGAGGTGGCCATGGCTGAGCCGGATCTTCGATCGCCAGCCAGGCCCGCGCGCCTTTGGTGCTGAGCAATGGCGCAGCAGCCAGTTCGGCGGCAAACCCATCGAGTGCCACCGCTTGCAGGTGATCGTCGGGTTTGATCCCTGTCAGCAACGCAGCCATGGGCACGGCGCGATAGGTCATGCCCTTCTTGTAGGACACATCATTTTTGATCGTGAGGGTTTGCACTTGAGGATGCTTGAGCAACTCCTCGGTCTGCCAGGTACGGCTGTTTTCGCCAAGCCGCAGATCCAGTTGTGCCGCAGCCAGAGGCATGCTCAACAGCAACGGCAAGAACACAATAAGCGCTTTCAAATGATCGTCATCAATGTTGTGGGAATGCGCAAAGGTTGGCACAGACACGCTGGCCCGGGTAGCGGGCCAGTCATGTTTTTAGTGGCAATAAGCCGCGCCTGCCGCTTGGGTTCAGCCGATGACCTTGGTCAGGTTCGGCAAAATCAACAACAGCGTCGTGGCGAAAAGAATGAGTCCTGCTTGACGAACTTTCGGTTGTTTGAACATGGCTTGACCGCCTTTATTGTTATTTCCTGATGCTTGCCTGCATATCCATGACGGCAAGCGCTGCACTTCCTGTTAAGAACGCCTGCCCCGGCAAAACCCGACGACCATGACGTACCTGTCTTACATTAGGGCCCGCGTCACGCTTGGCTTAGATCCATTTCATATGGAGTTCCTACCATTTTCGATAAAAAGGACATGAGGCTTATTGCCAGCTTCTTTGCCGCCCGCTTGCTAGACAACTCGCCGACCTGAACCGGTTCACCCGGCGGCTGATGACCGTCCGTCTGAGCGTGTGCGTCAAGCGTATTGAGCGCTGAGGTCATTGAATCCGTGGGCGCTCGGGTCAAGAGTGAAGGCACAAGAAATCACTCACCGCACAGGTTCGAGGACGTCATGACCCAAGCTTTGATTTTCGATGCGTTACGCACGCCCCGCGGCAAAGGCAAGGCCGATGGCGCACTGCACAGCGTCAAACCGGTGAGTCTGGTGGCCGGCCTGCTGACCGCTCTGCAAGAGCGAACCTCACTGGACACCAGCCAGGTCGATGACGTTGTGCTGGGCTGCGTCACGCCGATGGGTGATCAAGGCTCTGACATTGCTAAAACGGCAGTGCAGGTGGCCGATTGGGACGTGAGCGTGGCGGGCGTGCAGATCAACCGCTTCTGCGCTTCGGGGCTGGAAGCGGTGAACCTCGGCGCCATGAAAGTACGCTCGGGTTTTGAAGACCTGGTGGTGGTCGGTGGCGTTGAATCGATGTCGCGTGTGCCGATGGGCAGCGATGGTGGTGCTTGGGCGCTGGATCCGCAGACCAATCTGCACAGCCACTTCACGCCTCAGGGCGTTGGTGCCGATCTGATCGCCACCCTCGAAGGCTTCAGTCGTCAGGACGTCGATGCCTACGCGTTGCACTCGCAACAGAAAGCGGCGCGGGCCAGAGCTGATGGTTCGTTCAGTAAGTCGCTGGTGCCCGTTCAGGATCAGAACGGCATCATCCTGCTTGATCACGATGAGTTCATTCGCGCCGAATCGACTCTCGAAGGGCTGGGCAAACTCAAGCCAAGTTTCGAAATGATGGACCAGATGGGCTTCGACGCCACGGCGCTGCGGGTCTACAGCCATGTCGAGCGGATCAACCACGTACACACACCCGGCAACAGTTCCGGCATTGTCGACGGCGCGGCGCTGATGCTGATCGGCTCCGAAGCCAAGGGCCGGGCGCTGGGCCTGCAGCCTCGGGCGCGAATTGTCGCCACGGCGGTCACCAGCACTGATCCGACCATCATGCTCACCGGCCCCGCGCCGGCCACGCGCAAGGCGTTGGCCAAAGCGGGATTGCGCGTAGAGGAAATCGATCTGTTCGAGGTCAACGAAGCGTTTGCGTCGGTGGTCCTTAAATTCATCAAGGACATGGCCGTCGATCCGGACAAAGTCAACGTCAACGGCGGCTCCATCGCCATGGGCCACCCACTGGGCGCCACGGGTTGCGCGATCCTCGGCACCTTGCTCGATGAACTGGAAGCCCGACGCCTGCGCTATGGCCTGGCGACGCTGTGCGTCGGCGGCGGCATGGGCATTGCCACCATCATCGAACGTCTCTGAGCCCCGAATTCAAGGAACCTTGTTATGAGCGAAGCCATTCGTTACGAAAAAGGCCAGGACGGGATCGTCGTGCTGACCATCGACATGCCGGGCCAGAGCGCCAACACCATGAACGCCCTGTATCGCGAGGCTATGGCCGCTTGCGTCGCCCGGCTTGTCACTGAAAAAGACCGCATTGCTGGCGTCATCATCACCTCGGCGAAGAAAACCTTCTTTGCAGGTGGCGACCTCAATGAGCTGATCAAGGTCGGTAAGCCAGAAGCCAAAGCGTTCTACGACATGGTGCTGTCCCTCAAGGGGCAATTGCGCACTCTGGAAACCTTGGGCAAACCGGTGGTTGCGGCGATCAACGGTGCGGCGCTCGGCGGCGGCTGGGAAATCTGCCTGGCTTGTCATCATCGCGTCGCTTTGGATGACGCGGCGGTGCAACTCGGTTTGCCGGAAGTCACCCTCGGCCTGCTGCCGGGGGGCGGCGGGGTCGTGCGCATGGTGCGAATGCTCGGCATCGAGAAGGCGCTGCCTTATCTGCTGGAGGGTAAAAAAGTGCGTCCGCAGCAAGCGTTGCAAGCCGGTTTGATTGATGAGTTGGCGGCGGATCGCGATGAGCTGCTGGCCAAGGCACGCGCCTGGATTGTCGCCAATCCGGCGGCGGTGCAGCGCTGGGATGTCAAGGGGTACCAGATTCCCGGCGGCACGCCGTCGAACCCGAAAGTGGCGCAGATGCTGGCGATTGCGCCGTCAATACTGCGTACGAAAACCCAAGGCACGCTGCCAGCGCCGGAAAAGATTCTGTGTGCGGCGGTGGAAGGCGCTCAGGTGGATTTCGATACCGCGCATCTGATCGAAACCCGCTATTTCACCGAGCTGACCACGGGGCAGATTTCGAAAAACCTGATCGGCACGTTCTGGTTTCAGCTCAATGAGATCAATGCCGGTGGGTCGCGGCCGCAGGGGCTCGCGCCGTATAAAACGCAGAAAGTCGGCGTACTCGGTGCGGGGATGATGGGCGCCGGGATCGCTTTTGTCAGCGCCTCGGCGGGCATTGACGTGGTGCTCAAGGACATCAACCTGGCGGCGGCCGAGAAGGGCAAAGCGCATTCGGCGGCGCTGCTGGACAAAAAAGTCGCCCGCGGGCAAATGAGTGCTGAACAGCGCGAAGCGGTGCTGGCGCGGATTCATGCCACTGAAACCGATGTCGACCTGGCGGGTTGCGATCTGATCATTGAAGCGGTATTCGAGGATCGCGAACTCAAAGCGCAGGTGTCTTTGGCGGCTCAGAAGGTTGTTGGCGCTGATGCCGTGATCGCCTCCAATACTTCAACCTTGCCGATCACCGGTCTGGCGAGTGCCGTCCCCGATCAGAGCAAATTCATTGGCCTGCACTTCTTCAGCCCTGTGGAGAAAATGCCGCTGGTGGAAATCATCAGAGGCGCGCAGACCAGCGATGAAACCCTGGCCCGTGGTTTTGATTTCGTACTGCAAATCAAGAAAACGCCGATTGTGGTCAACGACAGTCGCGGCTTCTTCACCTCACGCGTGTTCGGCACCTTCACCAATGAAGGCATCGCCATGCTCGGTGAGGGTGTAAGCGCACCGATGATCGAGACCGAAGCGCGCAAGGCCGGGATGCCGGTCGGGCCTCTGGCAATCTCTGACGAAGTTTCCCTCAGCCTGATGAGCCATATCCGCAAACAAACGGCCAAAGACCTGCAAGCAGAAGGGAAAGCGCTGACTGAGCACCCGGCCTTCGCCGTGATTGATTTGCTGCTCAACGAATACAAGCGCCCCGGCAAAGCGGCTGGCGGCGGTTTTTATGATTATCCGGCCGGTGGGCAGAAGCATTTGTGGCCGCAGCTGAAAACCCGTTTCGAGAAGGCTGATGGGCAGATTTCGCCGAAGGACGTGCGCGACCGTCTGTTGTTCGTGCAGGCCATCGAAACCGTGCGCTGTGTGGAGGAGGGGGTGCTGACCTCAACGGCGGACGCCAATATCGGTTCGGTCTTTGGTATTGGTTTTGCGGCGTGGACCGGTGGTGCGTTGCAGTTCATCAATCAATACGGGGTGAAGGACTTCGTCGCCCGTGCGCAGTATCTGGCGGAGCAATATGGCGAGCGTTTTGCACCACCGGTGTTGTTGTTGGAGAAGGCTGCGAAAGGCGAGCTGTTTTAAGTGATAGGGAGAAGGCTGCGGGGCTTGCCTTGTCTGGGTGTTTCAGGGCAGGCTCTGGGGTGTTCATTATTCCCTTCATGTGTCAGGTATTTTTTATGTCGCTACGCATCTGCATTCTGGAAACCGACATCCTGCGTCCGGAACTGGTCGATCAATATCAGGGTTACGGGCAGATGTTTCAGCGTCTGTTCTCGCAGCAACCGATCGCCGCCGAGTTCACCGTCTACAACGTGATGCAGGGCGAATACCCGAGCGACAACCTGACGTTCGATGCGTACCTGGTCACCGGTAGCAAGGCCGACTCCTTTGGTACCGACCCGTGGATTCAAACCCTCAAGCAATACCTGCTGAGCCGTTACGAGCGTGGCGACAAACTGCTCGGTGTGTGCTTTGGCCATCAACTGCTGGCACTGCTGCTGGGTGGCAAGAGTGAGCGCGCGACTCAGGGTTGGGGCGTTGGCACCCACAACTACAAACTGGCGGCCAAGGCGCCGTGGATGAGTCCGGTGCGTGAGGAGCTGACACTGCTGATCAGCCACCAGGATCAGGTGACGGCGCTACCGGAAAACGCCACGGTCATTGCTTCCAGCGATTTCTGCCCGTTTGCGGCGTACCACATCAACGATCAGGTGCTGTGCTTCCAAGGGCATCCGGAATTCATTCACGATTATTCGCGTGCGTTGCTGGAACTGCGTCAGGAAGCGTTGGGTACGCAGATTTACAGCAAAGGCGTGGCCAGCCTTGAGCAGGAGCATCATGGCGCTACGGTCGCGGAGTGGATGATGCGCTTTGTGGCGCACAAGCCAGAAGCTAAAGCTGTTTAAAATCTAACGCGGAATTTGTGGTGAGGGAGCCATTCCTCATCACAGCATTACAACCAGCCCGACTTCTTGAAACTTGCCCACAAACTCACACATCCCACCGTAATAAATCCCAGAACGCCGAAGTAACCGTAGTGCCAACTCAGTTCGGGCATGTTCTGAAAGTTCATCCCGTAGATCCCCGCCACCGCTGTCGGGAACGCCAGAATCGCCGCCCACGCCGCAAACTTGCGCTGCACTACGCTTTGTCTTGACGCCTCAAGCAAAACACCGACTTCGATGGTCTGGCTGGCGATTTCCGCCAGTGTAGTCAGGTCTTCCATCTGTCTTGTGACGTGGATTTGCACATCGCGGAAGTACGGGCGCATGTTCTTGTCGATAAACGGAAAGCTCAGTCGTTGCAGTTCTTCGCCGATTTCCACCATCGGCGCCGCGTACCGGCGCAGACGCACTACGTCGCGGCGTAAGCCATGAAGCCTTTGAATGTCGTGTTCGTTCAACGCACTGCACAGCACATTGCGCTCAAGTTCATCAATCTCGGCATGGATCGCTTCGCCTACGGGCTGGTAGTTCTCGATCACAAAATCGAGCAGCGCATAGAGGACGAAATCTTCCCCATGTTCCAGCAACAGCGGGCGTGCTTCACACCGTTGACGGACATAGGCGTACGACGCCGAGTGGCCGTTGCGCGCGGTAATGATGTAACCCTTGCCAGCGAAGATGTGGGTTTCGATGAATTGCAAAATCCCGTGTTCGCGGATTGGCGAGTACGTAACGATAAACAAAGCGTCGCCAAAGGTTTCCAGTTTTGGCCGGCTGTGTTTTTCCAGGGCATCTTCGATGGCCAGTTCGTGCAGGTTGAATTGGCGTTGCAGGTTGGACAATTCCTGCGCGTTCGGCTCTTCGAGGCCGATCCAGACAAAGTGGCCGGTTTTGGCGGCCCAGGCGGCGCCTTCATCAAGTGAGATATCGGTGACTTTCTTACCCGCGCTGTACACCGCAGCAGCAACAACTCGACCCATGGTGGTGGTTCACTTCTTCTTGGTAAATGGCAGGAATTAAACGGCTTCAGCTTAGCCGTGTCGCTGCTTGAGAGTCAGTGAAATCCGCACAGTTCACCGCACAAAAGAAAACCCGCACGGCGGCGGGTTTGTTTGGTCAGGCGGCTTGCAGTTGCCGATCCATCGATTCGATGCATTCGCGCATTTGCTCGCGGCACTGGCTGATGAGCATGGGCATGTCGTCCATGGTCAGTCCAGCGGTAGGAATTGCCGGCAACGAGCGTATGAGAACTTTCCCGCTGCGCCAGCGATTCAAACGCATGTGCTTGATGTAGCTGCTGACACACACCGGAACGATCGGCACGCCAGCGGCAATCGCCATCTGGAACGCGCCTTTCTTGAACGGCAACAGTTCTTCACCGAGGTTACGCGTGCCCTCCGGGAACACCCAGATCGACGTGTCTTCGTTCTGCAAGGTTTGTGTGGTGGTGAGCATCGACTGGCGCGCTTTGTGCGCATTGCCACGGTCAATCAAAACGTTGCCGGCCAGCCAGAACAATTGCCCGAACAGCGGCACCCACTTCAGGCTCTTCTTGCCGATGCAGACGGTGCGGCGCGGCACGACATTGCCGAACACGAACAAATCATAGTTGGATTGATGATTGGCGATGATCACGCAACTGTCAGGCTTGCTCATCAAGCCGCTGACGTCGGACTTCACTCGCAGACGCAAAATGCACATCGCCGGCAAGGCGTAGAGGCGGGCGCATAAACGGCTGTTGTCCGGATTGAATGGGCGGCACAACCCGAGGATCACCCCCAGCACTCCGGCTAAAATAAAGTGCAGGCTCATCAATAACATACGAAACACGAACAGCATTTTCAGGCCCCACCGGCACAAAAGGTGGCGCAGTGTACGGATGTGCACTGTTTTCGGCAATTGCCGCTATAGAGTCAGGAGATAGGCGATGTTTAAGCGCATGTTTCAGATTTGTTTGTCAGACGCGTCCTAGAGCAGCCGTGGCGCTTTCAACGGAGCTTGTCTAGTCCTGAAATAGGTTTACACCTGTTTCACCCCAACGCCCGATGCACTGCATTGGGCGTTTTGTATTTTAAGGACAGGTGCGGGCGTTCCTGGTTGTAGATCAGGATCGCTTCTCGCACCATTTGCTCCGCTTGCGCCAAGTCTTTCG
>NZ_JBIUWM010000050.1:0-45101 GCF_044743445.1 Pseudomonas sp. NPDC087615
AAACAAACTGCAAAACAAAAACAACAATGAAAAACTACTTAACAACACATATCTTACCAACTGTGCCACTGGTCAGAAAGTAAACAACACCGACTCGGCCGTACGTATTACTCACGTACCGACCAACACCGTGGTCAGTTGCCAGAACGAACGTTCCCAGCACGCCAACAAAGACACCGCCATGAAAATGCTGCGGGCCAAGTTGTACGAGCAGGAAATGCAGAAACGCAACGCGGCGTCCCAGGCGCTGGAAGACACCAAGTCCGATATCGGCTGGGGTCACCAGATCCGCTCCTACGTGCTTGACGCCTCGCGCATCAAGGACCTGCGGACCAACATCGAACGCAGCGACTGCGACAAGGTGCTCGATGGCGACATCGACGAATACCTGGAAGCCAGCCTGAAATCGGGGCTGTAAAGCCGTCAGCCCGACCTTAAGTCCCCCGTCAATGGCGGGGGCAACGAACCTGTGATGGAAAATTTAAAGACATGAGCGACCAACAACTCGATCCGCAAGCCCTGCAACAGGAAGAAAACTCCCTGATCGCCCTGCGCAAGGAAAAGCTTGCTGCCGAGCGCGCCAAGGGCAATGCCTTCCCGAACGACTTCCGCCGCGAAAACTACTGCGAAGAACTGCAGAAGCAATACGCGGACAAGACCAAGGAAGAGCTGGCAGAGGCTGCAATCCCGGTCAAGGTTGCCGGTCGTATCATGCTCAACCGTGGCTCGTTCATGGTGATCCAGGACATGACCGGTCGCATTCAGGTCTACGTCAACCGCAAGACGCTGTCCGAAGAAACCCTGGCCGCGGTGAAAACCTGGGACATGGGCGACATCATTGCCGCTGTTGGCACCCTGGCCCGTTCCGGCAAGGGTGACCTGTACGTTGAAATGACCGACGTGCGCCTGCTGACCAAGTCGCTGCGCCCGTTGCCGGACAAGCACCACGGCCTGACCGACACCGAGCAGCGCTATCGTCAGCGTTACGTTGACCTGATCGTCAACGAAGAAGTGCGCCAGACCTTCCGCGTACGTTCGCAAGTGATCGCGCACATCCGCAGCTTCCTGATGAAGCGCGACTTCCTCGAAGTCGAAACGCCGATGCTGCAGACCATTCCTGGCGGCGCAGCGGCCAAGCCGTTCGAAACCCACCACAACGCGCTGGACATGGAAATGTTCCTGCGTATCGCCCCGGAGCTGTACCTCAAGCGTCTGGTGGTTGGCGGTTTTGAAAAGGTGTTCGAGATCAACCGCAACTTCCGTAACGAAGGCGTTTCGACGCGTCACAACCCGGAATTCACCATGTTGGAGTTCTACCAGGCGTACGCCGACTACGAAGACAACATGGACCTGACCGAAGAGCTGTTCCGCGAACTGGCGCAACTGGTGCTGGGCAGCACTGACGTGCCGTACGGTGAAAAGGTGTTCCACTTCGGCGAACCGTTCGTGCGTCTGTCGGTATTCGACTCGATCCTCAAGTACAACCCTGAGCTGAGCGCCGATGACCTGAACGACATCGACAAGGCGCGCGCCATTGCCAAGAAGGCCGGCGCCAAGGTGCTGGGCTTCGAAGGTCTGGGCAAGCTGCAGGTGATGATTTTCGAAGAACTGGTCGAGCACAAACTCGAGCAGCCGCACTTCATCACTCAGTATCCGTTCGAAGTGTCGCCGCTGGCCCGTCGCAACGACGACAACCCGAACGTCACCGACCGTTTCGAGCTGTTCATCGGTGGCCGTGAAATCGCCAACGCCTACTCCGAGTTGAACGACGCCGAAGACCAGGCCGAGCGCTTCATGGCGCAGGTGGCCGACAAGGACGCCGGCGACGACGAAGCCATGCATTACGACGCCGACTTCGTTCGTGCGCTCGAGTACGGCATGCCGCCAACGGCCGGTGAAGGGATCGGCATTGATCGTCTGGTGATGTTGCTGACCAACTCGCCGTCGATTCGCGATGTGATCCTGTTCCCGCACATGCGACCGCAAGCGTAAACGTTTCAGTTAAAAAGCCGCCTAAAACAGGCGGCTTTTTATTGCCCGTCTGGTACAAATGTATCAATTGGTTACTTTTGACATAGCAGAGGAAGTGCTGTCGTGATGGTTGCAATCGCTCAAGAAGGTGCAGCGGGTATCGCCACTGCGGTCGCTGAAAGTGTTCAGTACCAGGGCCGCAAGGCCAGCCGACAGGGCAGTGAACAGCGTCGACAGGTCATTCTCGACGCGGCGATGCGCATTGTTGTGCGTGATGGCGTGCGTGCCGTGCGCCACCGTGCGGTAGCGGCCGAGGCCGGTGTGCCGCTGTCGGCCACCACGTATTACTTCAAGGACATCGATGACCTGCTCACCGATACCTTCGCCCAATACGTCGAACGCAGCGCGGCCTATATGGCCAAATTGTGGGTCAACAACGAAGGTCTGCTGCGTGAGATGGTCGTCAGTGGCGATGGCAGCCCGGAGTCGCGTTCGCAACTGGCCGACAATATTGCGCGGCTGATGACCGATTATGTCCATCGGCAACTGGTCAACCGTCGCGAGCATTTGATGGCCGAGCAGGCGTTCCGTCAGGAAGCGTTGCTTAACCCGCGCCTGGCCATTCTGGTGCGATCCCATCAGCAGATTTTGCTGCAGGGTACCTGCCAGTTGTTTCAGGTACTGGGCTCGCGGGAACCGCAGCAGGATGCCAAGGTGTTGACGGCGATTATCGGACGGATGGAATATCAGGGCCTGCTCAACGAAGCCGAGCCTTTGGCCGAGCAGGAGATGCTCGACATTCTGACGCGGTATATGCATTTGGTGCTGGCGTCGGTGTAACCCTCTGAGGCAATCATAATTCCCACGGGGGACTGTGGCGATCTTCAGGGCCGTGATTGTTCATAGGGAGTATTGAATGAAAGCCTGGCGTGGTGTGCTGATCGCCTTGTCGTTCCTGTTGCTCAGTGGCTGTCTGGTGACTTTCAAGGCGCCTCTGGCCAGCAGTGACCCGGCGCCCAAGGGCTTGCTCGGCAAATGGTCGAGCACCAATGCCTGGGGCGAGCCGATGAGCCTTGAGCTGACGCGTGTCGGCAGCAACCGTTATCAGGCTGTCACTTGGTTGAAGGCCAAGCCCCGTGAGCGCGAAGCCTATCCTTTCACGGTGTCCCGTCATGGCAATCGCTGGTATCTGTCAGCGAAAGTACCGGCGCGGTTCGGCAGCCACTACACCATCGCCGGGTTCGAACTCACCGACAAACACGAACTGGTGGTCTACAGCCTCGATCTCGAGCAGATCAACCAAGCGATCAAAGAAAAAGCCCTCGACGGACAGGCCTTCCAGACCGACGATGGCGACGGCGCGCAAGTCGATAGCCCACTCGACAAGGTCTTTGCTTACCTCGACGATCCGGCCAATTCCGATGTGTTCGTCGAGGCTGCGCGTTATCAGCGCCAGCGCGCGGGCAAATAATTCAGTACGTCACGTTTTCTACAGGAGTTTCGGGTGGACGATTACCAGCAGACGATACGCATGTTGTCCGATCGCATTGTGCTGGCGCAGACGCCGATTCGCGTGCTCGATGCGGTCAAGTGGGACGAGAACGTGCGCAAGGGCTTCCTCAAGGCCAAGGGCAAGGAAATGCCTGCGGTGGATCGCGACTACTACCTCAATCGGCCACTGACCTTCGATTCGAGCAAGGTCAAACTGGAATTCCAGAACATCGAGCGCGACATCACCCGCCAGCTCGGCCAGTTCAACCCGGTCGGGCAGATCATGCGCCGCATGTGCAAGGAATACCGCATGGTGGTGCGCATGCTCGAAGCGCGCGGCACCGAGGATTTCGGTCTGATCTCGCAGGAACTTTACGGCGCCGCCTCGGATGCCTTCCACGCCGGCGACCCGACCCTGGCCGACCTCGGCCTGATGATGTCCGACTATTTGAACAACATCGATGGCCGTGGCGACCTGAAGGACGAACCTAAAATCCTCACCGCCAAGGACGCCGTGCACCTGCTGCAAACGCGCTTGAACAAGGTGTTCGGCGAGGCCGAGGAAACCATCCGCGTGTTCGAGTCCGACGGCATCGTCGCCGACGCGGCGGCGGGGGCCGACTACATCAAGATCCGTACCGATGCGATGTTTAACGACCGCGACGTACGTGCGCTGGAGGTTCACGAAGGCCTGGTGCACGTCGGCACCACGCTCAACGGTTTGAACCAGCCGATCTGCACCTTCCTGTCCAAGGGGCCGCCCTCGTCCACGGTGACCCAGGAAGGCCTGGCGATCCTGATGGAAATCATCACCTTTGCCTCCTACCCGAGTCGTTTGCGCAAACTGACCAACCGCACCCGCGCCATCCACATGGTCGAGGAGGGCGCGGACTTCTTGCAGGTGTTCGAGTTCTTCCGCGAGCAGGGCTTTGAAATGGCGGAAAGCTACGGCAACGCCAGTCGGGTTTTCCGAGGTTCGACACCGACTGGTCTGCCATTCACCAAAGACTTGTCCTACCTCAAGGGCTTTATCATGGTTTACAACTACATTCAGTTGGCCGTGCGTAAGGGCAAGCTTGAGCAGATTCCGTTGCTGTTCTGCGGCAAGACCACGCTGGAGGACATGCGCACGATGCGCCAATTGGTGGATGAGGGATTGGTGGTGGCGCCGAAGTATTTGCCGGACCAGTTCCGCGACTTGAACGCGTTGTCGGCGTGGATGTGCTTCTCCAACTTCCTCAACCATTTGAGCCTGGACCGGATCGAAGCGGATTACTCCAACATCCTTTGAACCAACACAAAACCTTTGTAGGAGTGAGCAGGCTCACTCCTACAGTTTTCAATCGTGTACCAACCCGAATTTTCGCGAGGTTTCACCGGATGAGAATCCTCGGCATCTTTTGCCTGCTCCTGACCCTCGGCGGTTGCAGTTCGCTGTTGTTCTACCCGGAACCCGGTCAGGTCTTCACCCCGGAAAAAGCCAAACTCCAATACCGCACCGTCACGCTGGTGACGGCTGATGGCCTCAAGCTCAATGCCTGGTGGCTGCCGGCCAAGCCCGGCGTAGACGTCAAAGGCACGGTGCTGCATCTGCACGGCAACGGCGGCAATCTGCCGATGCACCTGGGCGGGAGTTGGTGGTTGCCGAAAAACGGCTATCAGGTATTGCTGGTCGACTATCGCGGCTACGGCCTGTCTGAGGGCGAGCCGAGCCTGCCGGCGATCTATCAGGATATCGACGCCGCGTTCGCCTGGCTGGACAAAGCGCCTGAGGTCCAAGGCAAGCCGCTGGTCCTGCTCGGTCAAAGCCTTGGCGGTTCGATGGCCGTGCATTGGCTGGTACAGCATCCTGAGCGGCAGAAACAGCTCAAGGCCCTGGTGCTCGACGGTGTGCCTGCCAGCTATCGAAGCGTCGGCCAATATGCGCTCAGTACCTCGTGGCTGACCTGGCCGTTCCAGGTGCCGCTGTCGTGGCTGGTGCCGGACGGCGACAGTGCGATCCACTCGATGCCGCAACTCAACGGCGTGCCGAAACTGATGTTCCACAGCATCGACGATCCGCTGGTGCCGCTTTCCAATGGCATCCGTCTGTATCAAGCGGCGCCGCCGCCGCGCGTTCTGCAGTTGACCCGTGGCGGCCATGTGCAGACGTTCGGCGATCCGGTGTGGCGTCAGGTGATGCTGCGCTATCTAGACGATCCCGAGCATTTCAACGGCCTGCGCCGTCTCGGCGAAATCCCCAATTACCCGCCACCCCCGAATTCTGAAAACGAGAGTCCGCAATGAGTGAAGAACGCAACGCTATCCCGCTGATCATCACCGGTATCTGCAGCATCCTCGGCACCGTGGGTGCCCTGTGGTACTACGGCTACCTGCACTTCGCCAAACCCGAGGATGCGTTGCTGCTCAACGAATTCACCATGCTCAAGACCGTGCCGGGCGAGGACTACAAAGTCTCGCTGGACCCGGCGGCGCAAGTGGCGCAGTGCATTGATGGGGTACTGGTGCTGTTCGATACCGAGCAGAAAGGTTTGACCGGTGTGCTGATCAACGGCCAGAAGAAAGCGGTGCGTTGCATGGGGCAGGAAACACCGCAAAAACTCGAGCAATAACCCGAGCAAGCCTGCCACCCAAAACCAACAAAAAGCCCCGCCTGATCACTCAGGCGGGGCTTTTGCGTTACTGCTTACAGCTTAGTTGGAGCTGACAGCCGAACGTGGCATGACCGGCTGGTTGTCGTTGGAGATAGTCACTTCCACACGACGGTTCATCGCACGTCCCGATACGCTGCCGTTATCGGCTACCGGATATTCCTGGCCGTAACCCTGAACCACGATGCGCGCAGGATCTACGCCCATCTTGATCAGTGCGACCTGTACCGACGTCGCACGACGCTCGGACAGCGACTGGTTGTACGACGCGGCGCCAGTGCTGTCGGTGTAACCCTCGACGATCACTTTGCGATCATTGTTTTGCTGGAGGAACTGCGCCAGTTTGTTGATGTTCACCAGACCGCTGGATTTCAGGTCAGCCTTGTTGGTGGCAAACAGCACGTCACCGAAGGTCACCAGCGTACCGCGATCGGTCTGCTTGGCGTTCAGGCTTTGCTGCAGCTGTTTGATCTGCTGGTCACGAGCATCCAGACGCGCTTGGGCACGTTGGGCTGCCGCGTTCTTCAGATTGTTCTCAGCGGTACGCAGGGCGATGGTCTGCTTGGCCACTTCCACGCGCTGGTTGGTCAGGTAAGCCAGTTGATCGACCTTGGACGCATCTTGCTTGTCCATGTAAGCCTTGTCAGCCTTGTCCAGGTAATCGCTGGCATCTTTGGTTTCCAGGGCTGCGACTTTGCTCGCTTGCGGGTTGGCTTGCAGGCCGGCGTAGTTGGTGCGCGCGTGTTCCAGATTCGGGTTCGGCGGGGTAGAGCAGGCAGCCAGGGCAACGCTTGCGGCCAGGAGAGCGGGGATCATCAGTTGCTTACGCATAGTTTTTCGTCCTTTCTATCGATAAGAGTTTCAGCTTTGCAGTCGGGATGCGCGCTTATTGCACGGTGCGCTGACTTTCCTGACGCAGTTCCTGAATACCTTTCTGGGAATCCTTCACCGCCCGCTCGGCTTTCATGGCCTGAGCCTTGCGTTCGGCGACACGAGCGTCCCACTCGGCCTGCTCGGCGAGGACGCGGGCTTCGTCATACTTCTTATCGTGCATGGCGATTTCGGCTTGTTTGAGTTTGTCCTGCGCTTGCTTCATCTCCACAGCAGCGAATTCAGTACCACCGGCGCTCACCGCACTGTTCACGGCGGATTGGGTCACGGCGTATTGCTCGCTCGGTGGATTGCCTGCGCAACCGGCCAGCACGAAGCTGGTGCCGATGGCCAGAGCAGCCAGTTTCAGACCGCGCAAGTGAGAGAACGAGGTTTGGGTCTTCATGGTCTTCAACTCCATTGTTTAACTCCTGATAAAACCGAAAATCCATCCTGGTCGAGGAGCCGCAAGCGTCATGTGACAGCGCGTTTTTGAAACGCTCGTTCCAGGCGTGGTTACAGGTTCCGACCGGAGACGTTTTTCAAAAGTTCAGAAAAGATGGCCTATCGCCAAAAAAAATGCTGACCGAATGGACAGGGCTCTAAAACGGGAACTTTGGCGATTTTGAGTGGTACGCGCGGGAGTTTTTGCAGCCCGAAAACATACCCTGCCCAAGGGAGCGATTCGGTCAATGTGGGCGCGTGCTTGCTCGCGAAAGCCTCGATTCAGTCGACAGGAATGCCGGCTGTAAGAGCACGTTCGTGAGCAAGCCCGCGCCCACCGTTTGATCTACGTCCGATCAATGTTTTTGCTTGTTTTCAGCGGACGACAAGTCCTGCAAATGCCTGCGTGAGAGGGCGAGAAAGCGCGGGGTCGGCCCGACGTCTTCGTACAGCGGATCGCCTTCCTCGTCAGTCGCGACCACGGTTGAGCCTTTCACATAGGGCAGGCTCGTTTCGAACTCCTCAAGCGCGGCGCCAAGCAGTTCGCCAAGCAGTTCTTCGGGGTGGCGTTTGGGGTACATCTCGGCAATTGCCGCCAGGCGGGCGGCGGCCTCGACGTCCAGATGAATCGTGTAGCCCGTGTCGGTCATACGACCTTTGGCGTTTTCTTCCCAATGCTGGGCGAGTTCACGGATTTTCATAAAGACCTCATGTCGCACCTGATCAAAGCAGGCCAGGGGGGAGTGTCCGGCGGGGCCGGCGGCAAGCCGTTGTGCGGCTCAGTGTTGAGACTAGCTTTCGGCCACAAGGTTTAAAGTCCCTTCGTCGCCTGCTTGTAAGAAGCGGCGCAGAGCGGCACTCTCTAGGTCATGCACTCGTTTCTAAGCCGTCCGGATTACTGCTGGAGAACTGCTGATGACTGATATTGATGCACGCTTGCGCGAGGATGTTCACCTGCTCGGAGAGCTGTTGGGCAATACCATTCGAGACCAGTATGGCGAGGATTTTCTCGACAAGATCGAGCAGATCCGCAAGGGTGCCAAGGCCGACCGGGGAGGCTCCACGGACGCTGAACTCAGCGCCAGCCTCAATCAATTGAGCGAAGACGAATTGCTCCCCGTGGCGCGGGCGTTCAACCAGTTCCTGAACCTGGCGAACATTGCCGAGCAGTATCAGTTGATTCATCGCCGTGAAGAGTCGCAGCCTGCGCCGTTCGAATCCCGTGTCTTGCCCGAATTGCTTGCGCGCCTGCGCAACGAAGGCCACAGCGCCGAATCGCTGGCCCGGCAACTGGCGAGGCTGGAAATCGAATTGGTGCTGACCGCGCACCCGACCGAAGTCGCCCGCCGCACGCTGATCCAGAAGTACGACGCGATTGCCGCGCAACTCGCCGCTCAGGATCACCGTGACCTGACCACGGCCGAGCGCGAGCATATCCAGAACACCCTGCAACGGCTGATCGCTGAAGCCTGGCACACCGAAGAAATCCGCCGCACGCGCCCGACGCCGGTCGACGAAGCCAAGTGGGGCTTTGCAGTGATCGAGCACTCGCTGTGGCAGGCGATTCCCAACCACATGCGCAAGGCTGATCAGGCGCTGCACGCGGCTACCGGCCTGCGTTTGCCGCTTGAAGCCGCACCGATTCGATTCGCGTCCTGGATGGGCGGCGACCGCGACGGCAACCCCAACGTTACGGCTGCGGTGACTCGCGAAGTGTTGCTGCTGGCGCGCTGGATGGCGGCGGATTTGTACCTGCGCGATGTCGATCACCTGGCGGCCGAGTTGTCGATGCAGCAGGCCAGCGATGCGCTGAAAGCCAAGGCCGGCGACAGCGCCGAGCCGTATCGTGCGGTGCTCAAGCAATTGCGCGAACGTCTGCGTGCCACCCGCAACTGGGCGCATGCGTCGCTGACGGCGGCGACACCGGCGCCTGCCGATGTGCTGCACAACAACCGCGATCTGCTTGACCCGCTGGAGTTGTGCTTCAACTCGTTGCATGAGTGCGGCATGGGCGTGATCGCCGACGGGCCGCTGCTCGATTGCCTGCGCCGGGCCGTAACCTTCGGCCTGTTTTTGGTGCGCCTGGATGTGCGTCAGGACTCGTCGCGGCACAGTTCGGCCATGACTGAAATCACCGACTATCTTGGGCTCGGTCGTTATGAAGACTGGGACGAAGAGCAGCGCATCACCTTCCTGACCCGCGAGCTGAGCAATCGTCGGCCGTTGCTGCCGGCGCATTTCAAACCGTCCGCCGACACCGCGGAAGTGCTCGCCACTTGCAAGGAAATTGCCGCCGCACCGGGCGCCTCGCTGGGATCCTATGTGATCTCGATGGCCGGCGCTGCGTCCGATGTGCTCGCCGTACAATTGCTGCTCAAAGAGTCCGGCGTGTTGCGGCCGATGCGCGTCGTGCCGTTGTTCGAAACCCTGGCTGACCTCGATAACGCCGGGCCGGTGATGGAGCGTCTGTTGCTGCTGCCGGGTTATCGCGCGCGGCTGCAAGGCCCGCAGGAAGTAATGATCGGTTACTCCGACTCGGCCAAGGACGCCGGCACGACGGCGGCGGCCTGGGCGCAATACCGCGCGCAGGAGCGGCTGGTGGACATTTGCCGCGAGCAGCAAGTCGAACTGCTGTTGTTCCACGGTCGTGGCGGCACCGTGGGACGTGGCGGTGGCCCGGCGCACGCGGCGATTCTGTCGCAGCCACCGGGATCGGTCGCGGGGCGTTTCCGCACCACCGAGCAGGGCGAAATGATTCGTTTCAAATTCGGTCTGCCGGACATTGCCGAACAAAACCTCAATCTGTATCTCGCCGCTGTGCTCGAAGCCACGTTGCTACCACCGCCGCCGCCAACGCCTCAATGGCGCCATCTGATGGATGAACTGGCGGCCGACGGCGTCAGCGCTTATCGCAACGTCGTGCGCGAGAATCCGCAGTTCGTCGAGTATTTCCGTCAGTCCACGCCGGAGCAGGAATTGGGCCGGTTGCCGCTCGGCAGTCGTCCGGCCAAGCGCCGTGCTGGCGGTATTGAAAGCCTGCGGGCGATCCCGTGGATCTTCGGCTGGACGCAAACGCGCTTGATGCTGCCGGCCTGGCTCGGCTGGGAATCGGCGCTGAGCAAGGCACTGGAACGCGGCGAGGGCGAGTTGCTGGGGCAGATGCGCGAACAGTGGCCGTTCTTCCGTACGCGTATCGACATGTTGGAAATGGTCCTGGCCAAGGCTGACGCCGATATTGCGCTGTCCTACGACGAGCGTCTGGTCGAGCCGGAGTTGCTGCCGTTGGGTGCGCACTTACGCGACCTATTGTCGCAGGCGTGCTCGGTGGTGCTTGGGTTGACCGGTCAGTCGCAGTTGCTGGCACACAGTCCGGACACCCTTGAATTCATCCGTCTGCGCAACACCTATCTCGACCCGCTACATCTATTACAAGCCGAATTGCTGGCTCGTTCGCGACAGCAGAATGTCGAGCAGGGCAGCCCGGTGGAACAGGCGTTACTGGTGTCTGTGGCGGGCATTGCCGCCGGTTTGCGTAATACCGGCTAAGGTTTTTGCCATGGCATGCGGTGCCCGGAGTCAACGCCGGGTGCCGCTTCGCACGCTGAGGAAAGTGCCGCCAAGCGACAGTAAATGACGGGGTTGCGACTTGGGTCACCGCGTCGCGAGGTCGCGGCAGGCGCGGGTTTCTCCGACTTTTGGCGTCTTGTGTGGGCGCAGCCTGCTGTGTATCTTGATCAGCCTTTGGCCGTTTCTGCGGCCACGACCCGTATTTTTCAGGAATCGTCCCATGCGGCGAGTCCTTTGTTTTGTAAAAGCTTTTTATAAAAAAATTGAGGAGCACATCTAATGCGCGTCATTCTGCTGGGAGCTCCCGGGGCCGGTAAAGGTACTCAGGCTAAGTTCATCACCGAAAAATTCGGCATTCCACAAATCTCCACCGGTGACATGCTGCGTGCAGCGGTCAAGGCCGGCACTCCACTGGGCGTTCAAGCCAAAAGCATCATGGATGCCGGCGGCCTGGTGTCGGATGATCTGATCATCGCACTGGTTCAGGATCGTATCGCGCAACCTGACTGCGCCAACGGCTTCCTGTTCGACGGTTTCCCGCGCACCATTCCGCAGGCCGAAGCCCTGGTTTCTGCTGGCGTCGAGTTGGACGCAGTGGTTGAAATCGCCGTTGAAGACGAAGAAATCGTTCAGCGTATCGCCGGACGTCGTGTTCACGAAGCCAGCGGCCGGGTGTATCACATCGTCTACAACCCGCCGAAAATCGCTGGCAAAGACGACATCACCGGCGAAGAGCTGGTACAGCGCAAGGACGACACCGAAGAAACCGTGCGTCATCGCCTGTCGGTCTACCATTCGCAGACCAAGCCGCTGGTGGATTTCTACCAGAAGCTGTCGGCTGCCAACGGCAAGCCGAAGTGCAGCCACATCCCGGGCGTTGGTTCGGTAGAAGCAATCACCGCCAAGGTGCTTGAAGCGCTGAGCTGAAAAAGCTGATTAGCTGCATCATCCACGGCCCGCTTGCGGGCCGTAGTTGTTTATACTGACGCACTTTTTCCCCCACCCCTGTTTTGGATACATCGATGAGCACCTTGCTGGCCCTGGACACCGCGACTGAAGCTTGCTCCGTTGCCTTGCTGCATGACGGCAAGGTCACGAGCCATTACGAGGTGATTCCGCGCCTGCACGCGCAAAAGCTGCTGCCGATGATCCAGCAATTGCTGGCCGATGCCGGTACGACGTTGCAAGCGGTGGATGCCATTGCGTTTGGCCGTGGGCCAGGTGCGTTTACCGGTGTGCGGATTGCCATCGGTGTGGTGCAGGGCTTGGCGTTCGCGCTGGATCGCCCTGTGCTGCCGGTGTCCAACCTGGCCGTGTTGGCGCAACGTGCTTTTCGCGAGCAGGGTGTGAGCCAGGTTGCAGCGGCGATCGATGCGCGCATGGACGAAGTGTATTGGGGCTGCTATCGCGAGACGGCGGGGGAGATGCGTCTGGTCGGCGCCGAAGCGGTTCTGCCGCCGGAAGTCGCGGCGCTGCCGGTCGATGCCAGTGGCGAATGGTTCGGTGCCGGCACTGGCTGGGGCTATGGCGAGCGTATCGCAGTGAATCTGACCGGTTCAGACGCGGGCATGCTGCCCCACGCCGAAGACCTGTTGACCTTGGCACGCTTCGCTTGGGAGCGCGGCGAAACGATTCCGGCCGATGATGCGCAGCCGGTTTACCTGCGCGATAAAGTGGCCACCCCCAAGGCCCGCTGATTCACCCAAAAACCTGTGGGAGCGAGCAAGCTTGCTCCCACAGTGAATAGTGCTCTGCCTGAAATCTGCCAATCGTCAGTTTCTAACCCCACGTTTTAAACCTTTTGCGCTTTATGTGTTCTAGTTATCACTCGGCAGTTTGCTAAGTCGGTCAAGTGCCGCTAAATTGCCATCATTGATACCGAGCATGAATTTATGCGTATAGACGGCGTTTCCTCTCAGTCCTACCCCATCAAGCGCAAGCCTCGCAAAGGTAATGTGGCGCTGGAAGAATCCGTCGACGATATCGACGGCGAGTTGGAATTCCCCACCGAAGAGCAACTGGCCGCCCGTGCTGCCAAAGCCTCTGCGCAACGCTTGAGCAATCTGCCTGCCCGTCAGCAAGACATGATCTACCACCGTGCGATGAAGAAAAGCGTAGCCATGGCCTTGGCCAGCTACCTGAGCACTGCCGGTTTTGTCGATTGGGATGCGGACGTGCTGGGCCTCGACCTTTACATCTGATGGCTCTGCCTTACTACCTCGGTTGCCCGTCCTGGAGCGAAAACGCCTGGCGCGAGTATCTGTATCCGGAAGACGCCAAAACCTCTGACTTCCTCAGCCTCTATTGCCAAGTGTTCAACGCCGTGGAAGGCAACACGACCTTCTACGCCAGTCCTTCGCCGGCCACTGTGCAGCGTTGGGCCGAGATCATGCCTGAACACTTTCGCTTCACTGCCAAGTTCCCCGGCGACATTAGCCACAGCGGTGACCTGCGCGAGCAACTGACCGCCGCCGAAACCTTCCAGCAGTTACTCAAACCCCTCGGCGAGCGTGTCTCGCCGCTGTGGCTGCAATTGTCGAAAAGCTTCACGCCGCATCGGTTGCCGGAGTTGGCGGCGTTTATCGATGCGCTGGACTGCCCGCTGGCGGTTGAGGTGCGGCATGAGCAGTTCTTCGCCAAGGGCGAGAGCGAGCGACTGCTCAATCGGCTGCTGCTGGATCGTGGGGTTGAGCGTATCTGTCTCGACCCGCGAGCGCTGTTCAGTTGCCTGTCGACCGAGTCCTCGGTGATTCACGCCCAATCGAAAAAGCCGCGTGTGCCGACGCGTCCAGCGGCGTTCACGCAGTTCCCGCAAGTGCGCTTTATTGGTCATCCCGAGCTTGAGGCCAACGATGCGTTCCTGGTGCCGTGGGTGGCGAAAATCGCCGAGTGGATCGAAGAAGGCCGCACGCCATACATCTTCCTGCACACCGCCGACAACTTGCTGGCGGCGAAGTTGGCGCAACGTTTTCATGCACAACTGATGCAACGTTTGCCTGGCTTGCCATCGCTGCCTGAGCTATACAGAGAGCCCGCTGCGGAGCAACTTGGCCTGCTCTGAGGCGGGTTTATTCATCTGCTCCGGAGCTGCCAATGGACGCGCAAACCCGCAAAGCCCACGCCTTCAAATCCCTGCATGAACGCCCGGGGATTTTCGTTATTCCCAATCCGTGGGACGCAGGTTCAGCGAAGATGCTCGCCAGCCTTGGCTATCAGGCACTGGCGACCACCAGCGCCGGTTATGCATTTTCCCAGGGCAAAGCCGATGGTGCTTTGAGTCTCGATGAGACGTTGGCGAATGTCCGCGCGATTGTTGCAGCCACCGATTTGCCGGTAGCGGTGGATCTGGAAAACGGTTTCGCCGATGACCCGGTCGAATGCGCCCAAAGCTTGCTGCGCGCAGCCGAAGCGGGCGCGGTAGGCGCCTCAATCGAAGACGCCACCGGCCGTGAGGACGCCCCAATCTATTGCTTGGAACACGCCGTGGCGCGCGTCGAAGCCGCCGTCGCTGCCGTACGCACGTTGCCGCTTCCCTTCACCCTGACGGCCCGTGCGGAAAACTATCTGCACGGCAATCCCGATATCAATGACACCATCCGCCGCTTGCAGGCTTTTGCCGAGGCGGGCGCCGACGTGCTGTATGCGCCCGGCTTGCGCAATGCTGACGAAGTGCTTGCGGTGGTGCGTGCGGTGGCCCCCAAACCGGTCAACGTCCTGATGTCCGGCGGGTTGAAAATGACGGTGCGGCAACTGGAAGAAATCGGTGTGCGGCGGATCAGTACCGGTTCGGCATTGGCGCTGGCGGCGTTCGGCGAGTTCTTCCGTGCGGCTGAAGAAATCCAGCAATCGGGCACATTCGGTTTCACGTCGCAGTCGATGCCTTACGCCAAGGCCAATCAGTTTTTCAAAGGCTGAACAGGGTGCGATGGATTTTATGGGCTGTGCTGCTGGTCATCGTTGGCGCCATGGTCAGCGTCTGGCGTGGTTGGCTGCCAGTGCCGCCCGAGTGGAACCCGTGGGTGCCGCTGGATGTAAAGGCTGCACCCAATTGGCTGACCGGTTACAAGCTGATGCGCTTGCGCGGTGACCCAGGGCTCTGCGCGCAAGCACTGGCCAGCTCGGCGTTACGCGTGACGACGCAAGCGGACAGCCCCGACGCCAAGTGCCCACTGATTGGCGCCTTGCGCGTTCAGGGTGCAGAGGTGGCGCTGAGCAGCAGCTTCCTCGCCAGTTGCCCGTTGGCGGTGGCTTACGCGATGTTCGAGCGACACACCCTGCAACCCGCCGCGCAGGCCGTTTACGGCGAGAACGTCGCACGCCTGGATCACCTCGGCAGTTTCGCCTGCCGCCACCTCTACAACCGCGAGAGCGGCGCGCTCAGCCGGCATGCCAGTGCCGATGCGCTGGATATCGCCGGTTTTCGTCTGGCGAGCGGTCGCCGTGTCAGCGTGTTAAAGGATTGGCCCAAGCAGAATCAGGACGCACAGTTTCTGCGTCAGGTGCGTGATGGCGCGTGCCAGGCATTCAGTGTGGTGTTGAGCCCGGATTACAACGCGGCACATCGCAATCATTTTCATGTCGATATCGGGCGCTGGAGCGTGTGTCGTTGAGGTTTAGGCGGCGATGCGCAGGTTCTGCAGAACGATCGGGCGTGCCCAGCCGTTATCGAAGTCCAGCGCCTTTTGCTGTTCGGCGATTTCTTGCGGCGAGAACGGCGGGAATGGCTTGTCCAGCAAGTCCAGATCGAACTCGGCAATCGGCAAGTACAGTGGACGCTTTTGCGGCGCAGCGCCTGGCTCCGGAATCGGCTGACCATTGTTGATCACGATCGGGCGAACCCAACTGCTGTCGAAATCCTGCTGCTCTTGCTGAGCTTTGATTTCTTCCGGCGGGAACGGTGGGAATGGCTTGTCGGCCAGTTCCATTTCGAACTCGGCGATTGGCAGGAACAGCGGCTCCGGCGGACGCACCTCGGTTTCAACGACTTCGCATTCACGCTGGCTGACGATATGCGCGTGCAGTTCGCTGCCCAGGGTTGGCTCTTCAGGGCTGTTCAGGTCAACCGGTGGAAACGTGCCGCAGGCGGGCACCACTTCACTCGTCTGTTCGGCCAGGGCCTGGGCAAAGAAATCCTGCCACAGGTGACTGACGCCGCTCAGTGCTTGAGTATTTTGACGGCTGAAATCGCCATGGGGCGAAATGTAGCCAATCGATGTGGGAAGAATGCCTGACATTTTTTTCGGTTGACGCTCAGCTCTGGCAAAATGCGCGTTGATTGGGTTATCGGCGGTTTCTGCCGATCCTTAACTTTTTTGAGCGTGTTTTCCATGATTGAGCAACCCGCGGCCTGCCGCATCCATGTCCAGGCCCTTGGCCCGACGTTTGAAGCGCAGGCCGAGCAGTGGGCCGAGCGTCTGGGCCTGCCGTTGCAAGTGGCTGACGGCGAGTTTGCCTTGCAGGTCGGCGAGCAGGGTTTGCAACTCCAGCAACTGGGGCCGGATGCGCCGGGGCCGGTGCGCGTGGACTTTGTCGAGGGCGGTGCGGCGCATCGTCGTTTATACGGCGGTGGCAGCGGGCAGATGATCGCCAAGGCTGTCGGCATTGCCCAAGGTGTGCGCCCGCGGGTGTTGGATGCCACAGCAGGGCTGGGCAAGGATGCGTTCGTGCTGGCGAGTCTGGGCTGCGAGATGAGCCTGATCGAGCGCCAGCCGCTAATCGGTGCGTTGCTGGAGGATGGCCTGGCGCGCGCGGCGGAAGATTTCGACGTGGCGCCGATTGTGGCGCGGATGAAGTTGCTCAAGGGCAACTCCATCGAGGTCATGCGCCACTGGGAGGGCGAGCCGCCACAAGTGATCTACCTTGATCCGATGTTCCCGCATCGGGAAAAAACCGCGTTGGTGAAGAAGGAAATGCGCCTGTTTCGGCCGCTGGTTGGCGATGATCCGGATGCACCGGCGTTGCTTGAAGCGGCGTTGGCACTGGCCACGCACCGGGTGGTGGTCAAGCGGCCGCGCAAGGCGCCGTGCATCGACGGGCCGAAGCCTAGTCATGCGTTGGATGGCAAGTCCAGCCGGTATGACATTTACCCGAAGAAGGCGCTCAAGGCTTAAGACCGCGTCGCTGCCGTCGCTGCCGTCGCTGCCATCGCTAGCCTGCTAGCGATGGGGCCAGCCAATACAGCGCAAAACTCAGGGCCGATACGCGCGCATAAACAACGCCACGACTTCCTGCACATGGCTCTGCGCCGCCTCGTCAGTCAACGGTTCCCCACAGCCATACAACAAGCGAAAATTCCCCGCGCCCTTGATCAGGCAGAAGAAATGCTCAGCCGCGTTACGCGGCAGGTCGATGTTCAGCGCACCGCTTTCGTGGATCTGCGTCAACAGCCGCTCCATCCCTTGCACCATGCGCTCGGGGCCGGCCTCAAAGAAAATCTGCGACAGTTTCGGATCCTGCACGCCCAGCGCCATGATCAGGCGATGCAGATTCACTGATTCATCGCTGTTGATCAGGTGATGAAAGCCTCGGGCAATGTTCAGCAACACATTTTCCACGGCAATGCCGTCCGGCAATTCGAAGAACAACGGCGGTAATTGTTCCTCGCATTTGGCCACCACGGCGGCGGAGAACAGTGTCTCCTTATCGGTGAAATGGCTGTAGACCGTCAGCTTCGACACGCCGGCCTCGGCGGCCACCGCGTCCATGCTGGTGTTGGCATAGCCATGACTCAGAAACAGAATTTTCGCCGCATCGAGAATCGCCTGACGTTTGGCCAGATCCTTGGGGCGGCCCGGGCCGTTTGGAACTGCAAGATTGTTCGACATTCTTCGCTTTTATTACTGGACTGGTGAGTTTGCTATTAATAACATACCGGCCAGTATAATTATTCCAAGCACCATTAGCGAAAGGTCCGTCACCATGTCCCGCCATGCACTGCACCTCACGTGGCCATTTGCGTTGCCAGTCAGCCTGGTTTTTTTACTGTCCGCGTGTGGCCAGGAAGAGGCAGCGCCCGTTACCGTGCGACCGGCGATGGTGGTGCAGCCAGAGCCTTCGGCGCAGACGATGGAAAGCTATCCGGGCGAAGTGCGCGCCCGTTACGAACCTGATCTGGCGTTCCGCATTGGTGGAAAAGTCAGCCGACGACTGGTCGACGAAGGTCAGCGCGTGAAGGCCGATCAGCCGCTCGCCGAACTTGATCCCCAGGACGTACGCCTGCAACTGGAAGCAACTCGCGCCCAAGTCTCTGCCGCTGAGGCCAATCTCACTCTGGTGCGCGCCGAACGTGACCGCTACAAGACGCTGATGGATCGGCAGATGGTCAGCCGCTCGGCCTACGACAACGCCGAAAACCTTTATCGCTCCGGCGAAGCCCGCCTCAAACAGATCAAAGCCGAATTCAACGTTTCGACCAATCAGGCCAGTTACGCTGTGTTGCGTGCGCCCCAGGACGGTGTGGTCGCCAAGCGCTCAGTGGAAGTGGGGCAGGTGGTCGCCGCAGGGCAGACGGTGTTTACGCTCGCCACCGATGGTGAGCGTGAAGTGCTGATCAGCCTGCCGGAACAGAGTTTTGGCAGGTTCAAGGTCGGTCAGCCGGTTACCGTAGAGCTCTGGACGCAGCAGAACCAGCGCTTCGCCGGGCAGATTCGTGAGCTGTCGCCAGCCGCCGATCCCAAATCCCGCACCTTCGCTGCCCGTATCTCTTTCACCAGTGGCAAAGTCCC
Organism: Pseudomonas sp. NPDC087615; assembly: GCF_044743445.1. Classification (NCBI taxonomy): domain Bacteria; kingdom Pseudomonadati; phylum Pseudomonadota; class Gammaproteobacteria; order Pseudomonadales; family Pseudomonadaceae; genus Pseudomonas; species Pseudomonas sp. NPDC087615. The sequence goes on from NZ_JBIUWM010000050.1 coordinate 18,719, forward strand.
GGCCGAACTCGGCCAGAGTGCGCGTGTGTTCGTGCAATCAGCCAATACCGCGTCGCTATCGGTGCCGCTTTCGGCACTGACGGCCGAGAACGGTGCGACCTACGTCTGGGTCGTCAGCGCCAATAACACCTTGAAGAAGACCCCCGTGCGAGTCGGCCCATTCGGTGAAAAAACCGTGCCGGTGCTCGAAGGCCTCAACGCCAGCGACTGGGTCGTGGCTGCCGGCGTGCATGTGCTCCTCGAAGGGCAGCAAGTGCGCCCTGTGGATCGTTCCAACCGTGTGGTCAATCTGGCGGACAAGGAGTAAGTCCCGATGCGCTTCAACCTTTCCGAATGGGCGCTGCGTAATCGCCAGATCGTACTGTTCCTGATGCTTTTGCTGGCCATCGTCGGTGCGTTGTCCTACACCAAGCTCGGCCAAAGTGAAGACCCGCCGTTCACCTTCAAAGCCATGGTGATTCAAACCCGTTGGCCAGGGGCGACCGCGCAGGAAGTCTCACGGCAGGTCACCGAACGCATCGAAAAGAAACTGATGGAAACCGGTGAGTACGAACGCATTGTTTCGTTCTCCCGTCCTGGTGAGTCTCAGGTCACCTTCATTGCGCGCGACTCGATGCATTCGGTGGAGATTCCCGATCTCTGGTATCAGGTACGCAAGAAGATCAGCGACATCCGCCAGACGCTCCCGCCGGGCATTCAGGGGCCGTTTTTCAACGATGAATTTGGCACGACCTTCGGCAATATCTACGCGCTGACCGGCGACGGTTTCGACTACGCCGTGCTCAAGGATTACGCCGATCGCATCCAGATCCAGCTCCAACGGGTAAAGGATGTCGGCAAGGTCGATTTGCTCGGTTTGCAGGACGAGAAAATCTGGGTCGAGCTGTCGAACGTCAAACTCGCCACCCTCGGTTTACCGCTGGCGGCGGTGCAACAGGCGCTGGAGGAACAGAATGCAGTATCCACCGCCGGGTTCTTTGAGACGCCTACCGAGCGCTTGCAGCTAAGGGTTTCGGGGAATTTTCAGACGGTCGATGAGATCAAGAACTTCCCCATCCGGGTCGGTGATCGCACGTTCCGCATCTCCGATGTCGCCGACGTGCGGCGCGGATTCAACGATCCGCCGGCGCCGCGCATGCGCTTCATGGGCGAAGATGCGATCGGCCTGGCCGTGGCGATGAAGGGCGGCGGTGACATTCTGGTACTGGGTAAGGCGCTGGAAGGCGAGTTCTCGCGTATCCAGAAAAACCTCCCGGCCGGTATGCAACTGCGCAAGGTGTCTGACCAACCGGCAGCAGTGAAAACCGGGGTTGGCGAGTTCGTCCAGGTGTTGGTCGAGGCGCTGGCGATTGTGTTGCTGGTGAGCTTCTTCTCCTTGGGCGTGCGGACCGGCATGGTCGTGGCGCTGACCATTCCGCTGGTCTTGGCGATGACCTTTGCCTGTATGTATTACCTGGGTATCGGCCTGCACAAAATCTCCCTCGGTGCGCTGGTTCTGGCGCTGGGCTTGCTGGTGGACGACGCGATCATTGCCGTGGAAATGATGGCGATCAAAATGGAGCAGGGCTTCGACCGGATCAAAGCCGCGAGCTACGCCTGGACCAGCACCGCGTTCCCCATGCTCACCGGTACGCTGATTACCGCCGCAGGCTTTCTGCCGATTGCCACGGCGCAGTCCGGCACCGGTGAGTACACCCGCTCTATCTTCCAGGTGGTGACTATCGCGCTGCTTGCCTCGTGGGTGGCAGCGGTGGTGTTCGTGCCATATCTGGGTGAAAAACTGCTGCCGGATCTGGCGAAAATTCATGCGGCCAAACACGGCGCCGGGGACGGTCATTCGGATCCTTATGGCACACCGTTCTATCAGCGCGTTCGACGTCTGGTGGAGTGGTGTGTGGTCCATCGTAAAACCGTGATCGTGCTGACGGTGGGGCTGTTTATCGCTTCGGTGATGTTGTTCCGCTTCGTGCCGCAGCAGTTCTTCCCGGCCTCAAATCGACTGGAATTGATGGTCGATCTGAAACTGGCCGAGGGCGCTTCGTTGGCCAATACCACAGGTGAGGTCAAGCGGCTTGAAGCGATACTCAAGGAGCATGCCGGCATCGATAACTATGTGGCCTATGTCGGCACCGGTTCGCCGCGTTTCTATTTGCCGCTGGACCAGCAACTGCCTGCGGCGAGCTTCGCCCAGTTTGTGGTGTTGGCCAAAAATATCGAAGAGCGTGAAGCGCTGCGAACCTGGTTGATCGATACGCTCAACGAACAGTTTCCGGCGCTGCGCTCGCGGGTGACACGTCTGGAAAACGGCCCGCCCGTGGGGTATCCGGTGCAGTTTCGCGTCACGGGTGAGCACATCGAAGAAGTTCGTGCGCTTGCCCGCAAGGTGGCGGCCAAGGTGCGCGAGAATCCCCATGTGGTCAACGTGCATCTGGACTGGGAAGAACCGAGCAAGGTGATCTACCTGAACATCGATCAGGATCGCGCTCGGGCACTTGGGGTGAGCACGGCCAATCTGGCGAAATTCCTCCAGAGTTCGTTGACCGGGTCGAGTGTCAGCCAATATCGCGAAGACAACGAGTTGATCGAGATTCTGTTGCGCGGCACGGTGCATGAACGCACTGAACTGTCGCTGTTGCCGAGCCTGGCAGTGCCGACTGACAACGGCCGCAGTGTTGCGTTGTCGCAAGTTGCCACCCTGGAATACGGCTTTGAGGAAGGCATCATCTGGCACCGTAACCGCCTGCCGAACGTGACGGTGCGCGCGGACATTTATGACAAGGAGCAACCGGCGACGTTGGTGAAACAGATCCTGCCGACGCTGGATTCGATTCGTGCCGAGTTGCCGGACGGTTATCTGCTGGATGTCGGTGGGACGGTGGAGGATTCGCAGCGGGGGCAGAAGTCGGTGAACGCCGGAGTGCCGATGTTCATTGTCGTTGTGCTGACGTTGCTGATGGTGCAACTGCGCAGTTTTTCGCGCACGGCGATGGTGTTTCTGACGGCGCCGCTGGGGTTGATCGGGGTGACGTTGTTCTTGATGGTTTTCCGACAGCCGTTCGGGTTTGTGGCGATGTTGGGGACGATTGCGCTGTCGGGGATGATCATGCGCAACTCGGTGATTCTGGTGGATCAGATCGAGCAGGATATTGCTTCCGGGCTTAAGCCTTGGCAGGCGATTATCGAGGCGACGGTGCGGCGCTTTCGGCCGATTGTGTTGACGGCTTTGGCGGCGGTGTTGGCAATGATTCCGTTGTCGCGCAGTGTGTTTTTTGGGCCGATGGCGGTGGCGATCATGGGGGGGTTGATTGTTGCGACGGCTCTGACGTTGTTGTTTTTGCCGGCGTTGTATGCGGCTTGGTTCCGAGTGCGTCGGGAGGCTTGAGGCTTGAGGCTTGGCGGCCTTTGGGCCGACCATGCTGTGGGTGTTCTTGGTGAATATCCGTTGCTTCGGGCGCTGCGGCTGGCGGTTTCGCCCTTACGGCGAGTCCCTTTGGCAAACGCCCCAAAGGAACCAAAGGTCTGGGCCCCGGCGTACGGCCCGCTCGCTGGGGCTCGGGGTGCCTTCGTTACGGGTTTCATCCGGGGGCATCGCCTCCGGTTTGCTGCGCTGCACCTCCTCTCGATGTGTTCGACTTCGTCGAACGGCGCTGCGCGCCTACCCCGGATGAATCCCGAAACGAAGCCTGCCGAAGGGGCCGGCACGTCAAGAGCTGCAGCCGAGCTAACGCTCATCCTGTTGAGTGGTGAGAAGCCACGCGGGGCGAGGTGTGGGCTGTTTTTGCTTTTGCTTTTGCTTTGCTGTGGGAGCGAGCCTGCTCGAGATGACGATCTGAAAAGCTAAGTTGTTTAACAGTGTGACGAAAATTCAGAACCTTCCCACATGTTTTTCAGGTTGTCCGTCGGACGTGCGATCTCTAGCCTTAGGCTGTCGCTGCAAAAATCAGCGACCGGGTTTCGCAGCCCGGTTAAACTTCAGACGCACAGCGTCCACCATCCGAAAGCGGGCGCTTTTTCATGCCTGTGTCATGGCGGTTGTGCGCGGGATACCTTCGGGTATGCCGGGTGCCTGAAGTCCCGGTCTGCGAACCTGCGTACAGCTGCCACCTAACATTCGTTTCGCAGCGAACGGTGACGGCTCCATTACTTCAGGAGATTTCGCCATGTTCAAACCCACGCCAAACCCGCCAAAATCCGTCAGCCATCCCAGCACAATCTTCGCCGTCCTTCCCGAAGTCGATTCCGAAACATTACTCGCTCACGCCTGTGAAACGCGGGCCTCAGCCAACATCATGGCCACGGAACTGGCGTTCACCCTGAGTGGCCCGACGTGTAATCATCTTCTGGGTATTCAGCAGATGATCTCCCTCGCAGAGCTATCGGTGAACCGCGTCCTCGATCAAGTCGATCCGCAAACCTGACGCCCAACAAAAAGCCCGCTGAACTTGTGAGGTTCAGCGGGCTTTTTGTTGTTCAGAACATTACAACGCTCCAAACACCTTCTTCGCTAGACTCGTCGCAGCAGCGGCGGGGTTTTTGCGGATGGTTTCTTCCTGTTTACCGATCATCTCGAACAGGCCGTTAAGTGCTTGTTCGGTGACGTAGTTTTCGACGTTGGCGCTCTTGGCGTCGACGACGCCGAAGGTCGCGGCCTGGCCGGCGAAGGTGTTGTATTTCTGCGCCACGCCGACCTTGTCGGTGGCTTGTTTGACGATTGGCAGGAACTTGGCGCGGATCTGTTCGCGGCTGGATTTGTCCAGGTACTGTGTGGCCGAGTCGTTGCCGCCGCTGAGGATGCCTTTGGCGTCGGCCACGCTCATTTTTTTCACGGCGTCGACGAGGATCGGCTGGGCCTGGGTCACGGCGCTTTCCGCGGCTTTGTTCATCGCGGTTTCCAGTTCTTCGACCTGGGCGCCCATGCCGAAGGCTTTCATCTTGCCGGCGACTTTGCCGAGTTTACCCGGCAGTTCGATTTTCACGTCCGGGTTGTTGCTGAAGCCGCCCGGGGTACCTAACTGTTTGACGGCCAGTTGTGCGCCTTGGGTCAAGGCATCCTTGAGGCCGCCGGTGGCGTCGTTTTGTGACAGGTCACTGAGCGACAGGGCCATGGCGCTGGCGGAGATCATCAGGCCCGCGCACAGGCCGGCGAAGCGAAAGGTAGGACGGAGCATGGCGGCTTCCTTGTTCCAGAAAATGAATTAACGCGCGGCGTCGACGCGGATTTTCAGCGGCTGCGGATCGTTGCCGTCCAGTTGCACGGCATGGTTTTCGGTGGTGATGAACATCAGTTCCCCGTTCACTTCAATGCGTGCGCTGACCGAGTAACGGTGGCCGGGTTTGACCTGCGCCGGATCGTAGCTCAAGTGGAACGGCAGCGGCACCTGGCCTTTGACCGGGCCTTTCTGTTCATCGAGTACAACGGCTGGGGCGTCGGCCAGTGAAACGTCTTGCAGGCTCACGCTCAGCGTTGCGCTCGGTGGCAGGGCGATGCGTTGCAGGTAGAACACTTCGCCGTCGAGGCTGACCTTGCCGGCGGGAGTGGTCGATTGGCAGGCGCTGAGCAGGGCTGCGGCAGCGAGAATGGTCAGTTTTTTCATGGCAAATCTCCTTTCATTGTGGGAGCGAGCAAGCCCGCTCCCACAGGGTTTTCATAAGGTCTCGGGCGGCGTGGCGACTTGCTCAGCGGCATCTTCACTGCGATGCAGCGCCACCTGACGGATCGACAAACGAATGTCCGCCGGCAACACGCGTTTGGCCGCGCCTTCGGCCAGTTCGCCGAGCAGTTCGTGGTAGCTCAACTTGCCCGCTTCGTCGCGGCGCAGCACGTCGAGGTCGAGCAGGGTCTGGATGAAGTGGCGGAACAGGCTCTTGTCGAAGAACTCCGGGGCGTTGAGGCCATGCAGGATCGACAGGCGCTGAGCCATGACCGTGCAGAGGTCTTCCAGCTCTTCGGCGCTGACGGTGTTCTGGCCGGCGTTGAGCAGCAGCGAGACGGTCATGTAGAAACGTTGCAACGTCTGGGCGATGCTTTTGGACAGCAAGGTCAGCAGCACGAAATGCCGCGAGCTTGGCGCCGGACGCAGGTAGACGTCTTTCTCGAAACGCAGCAGACCCTGCTCGACAAATGCTTCCAGCCACTGATCGACCACTGCATCGAGTTCGTCCAGCGTCCAACGGATAAACAGTTCCGACTGCAGGTACGGATACAGCGCGCGGGTGTAGCGCAGGATCTGTTCGCGGCTCATGCGCGAGGTGCTCTGGAAGAAGCTCGCCAGTAACGCCGGCAGGGCAAAAATGTGCAGCACGTTGTTGCGGTAGTAGGTCATCAGGACGGCGTTCTGCTCGTCCAGATAAAGAATCTTGCCCAGTGCATCGCTTTGCTCGGACAGCAGATCCATGTCCTTCACATGCTCGATCAGCGCACGGCCATCACCTTCCGGCAGGGTGGTGTGTGGCGAGTACGGGACTTTGCGCAGCAGGGCCAGATACAGATCCAGCACGCGCGCCATGGCCCGATCGTCCAGAGCCAGGCGGCTGGTCGACAGAAGCGCCAGTGCCACCAGGTTGACCGGGTTGATCGCTGCCGCTTCATTCAGGTGCTGGGCGACTTTCTCACCGAGGCGATGGGTGGTCGCGTTGAGCCACTCGGGTTTGTACTGCGGGCCAAGTTCCTGTTGGCGCCAGCCCGGTTGCTCGGCATCGAGGAATTGCGCCAGTTTGATCGGTTCGCCGAAGTTGACGGCGACCTGACCGAAACGTTGCTTGAGCGCGCCGATGACTTTGAAGATGTCGAAGATCGACTCTTTCTTCTTGCTCGCACCCCGCAGTTCGCCCAGGTAGGTGCGACCCTCCAGCACGCGTTCATAACCGATGTACACCGGCACAAACACGATCGGCATGCGCGAGGAGCGCAGGAAGCTGCGCATCGTAATCGCGAGCATCCCGGTTTTCGGTTGCAGCATGCGCCCAGTGCGCGAGCGGCCGCCTTCGACGAAGTACTCGACCGGGAAACCTTTGGTGAACAGGGTGTGCAGGTATTCGTTGAACACCGAGGTGTACAGCGGATTGCCCTTGAACGTGCGGCGCATGAAGAACGCGCCGCCACGGCGAAGCAGGCTGCCGATCACCGGCATGTTCAGGTTGATCCCGGCGGCGATGTGCGGTGGGGTCAGGCCGTTGCGGAACAGCAAGTACGAGAGCAGCAGGTAGTCGATGTGGCTGCGGTGGCACGGCACGTAGATCACTTCGTGACCCTGGGCGACCTTCTGCACGCCTTCGATGTGGTTGACCTTGATGCCGTCGTAGATCTTGTTCCAGAACCAGCTCAGCACCACTTCGAGGAAGCGGATCGCGGTGTAGGTGTAGTCCGAGGCGATCTCGTTGCCGTAGCGCAAGGCCTGGGCCTTGGCTTTTTCCGGAGAGATGTTTTCGCGCTCGGCCTCATCAAGGATCGCTTGCTTGACCAGCGGCTGATTGAGCAGGCCTTTGACGAGGTTGCGGCGGTGGGAAATGTCCGGGCCGATCACCGCCGCTTTGAGGTTGCGAAAGTGCACGCGCAGGATGCGCTGGGCCATGCGTACGGTGCGCTCGTGGCCCTTGTTGTGTTCGATCAGCTCGCGCAAGTGGATCGGTGCAGAGAATTGCACACGGGTTTTACGCCCCAGCACGATGATGCTCAGCAGCCGGCGCAGACGTCCGGTGACCGCCCAACTGTCGGCGAACAACAACTTCCACGGGCTCGACTCGCTGTCCGGCGACTGCCCCCAGAACACGCTGACCGGGATGATTTGCGCATCTTCGGCGGCGTTCTGGGTGAGGGCGCTGACCAGGCGGGTCAGGGTCGGCGGCGCGCCGCGTTTGTCCTGACGGCCGAGCCAGTCCGGGTCTGGCGTCAGGTAAAAGAACGCCGCCGGTTCGATCAACGAACCGATCGACACCGGCAGCACCGGGCGAGGCAGGCCGGCCTTGGTGCACTCGGTATCGACCACTGCCAAGTCGGTGAGCGATGGGTTTTGCAGGACGTAGAACACCGGACGACTGCGGTCGAGGTTGAGGGTGAACGACGACTGATTGATCGTCTCGGAGCGAACCCAGAGGTACAACAGTCGGCGCAAGGTGCCAAACACAAGACGGCGGAACGGGGAGCGGGTCATACGGCTTCTGCGTGAGTGAATAAAACCGAGCGTTTGCTCGGGCGGTGGCTAGTGTGCCGGATTCGCTGAAAATCGGCAAAAAAGCGGCGAAGTAATCTCCGGTTGAGACTTTTCGCACCTGTCATATACTCGGCGGTCTGTCGCCGGGGCCCTTTTATGGACGTCGGATGCAGGCTGACGTTCCTCAAAGGCTTTCCTGCGAAAAGCCTGTTCAATAATAAAAAAGGAGTATGAACAGATGGCAACACGTGAAACCGGAAACGTGAAGTGGTTCAACGACGCCAAGGGCTACGGCTTCATTCAGCGCGAAGACGGGGTGGACGTGTTCGTGCACTACCGCGCGATTCGCGGCGAAGGGCATCGGTCGCTGACCGAAGGCCAGCAGGTCGAGTATGCGGTGATCACCGGCGAGAAGGGGTTGCAGGCTGAGGATGTTGTGGGTCTGTAACGCAAACCTTCAGAACGCTAAAACCATTGTGGGAGCGAGCAAGCCCGCTCCCACATTGGGGGCTGTATTGCTGGTGTTACGCGGTTTTCCAGGTGATCTCTTCTTCACCATCGGTGCTGATGCGAATCCAGCGATCCGCCGTTTCCTCGCCTTCTTCCTCGACCCACGTCCCCGGCGCACAACGCACTTCGACGTTCAGCGCAGCAAACGCGGCGCGGGCGCAGGCGATGTCGTCGTCCCATGGCGTCGCATCGCTTTCCAGGTACAGGCTGTTCCACTTGCCCACGGCTTTCGGCAGCCAGGTCACCGGCACGTTGCCGGCCTTGCACTTGTAGGTCTGACCTTTCTGTACCCAGTCGCTGCACGGGCCCAACGCTTCACCGAGCCAGGCGGAAATGGCTTTGTGGTCGACGTCGGCGTCTTTCAGGTAAATCTCGATATCCGGTTGGCGCATGGATGTCCTCACTGCGGGTCTGAAAAATCCATTCGCGGATTTAGCCGGCCCCGGGCATTTGCCCGAGACCAAAAGTTATTGAAGAACGAAATAATCGTAGCGCATCGACACGGTGGTCACGAACGGCTCGGCCTGTTCGATCACAGCCGTGCGGCGTTCGGCACTGGCGCGCCAGCCGTGGGGTGTCATCGCCAGGAGGTTGGCGCGATCCTCGGGTTTTTCCAGCGTCAGCTTGAACTCCAAAGTCTCACTGTGTGCCAGCGCCATGCCTGACGGCACCAGAGCCAGATGCTTGTCGTCGGTGTATTCGCGAACCTCGTCGTAGAGACGTTCGCGCAGTTCCATCAGATGGCCGCTGGTCGGGCCGACTTTCATCAGGCCGCCACCGACGCTGAGCAGGCGTTTGGCTTCTTCCCAATCCAAAGGACTGAAAACACTGGCGAGAAACTGGCAACTGCCTGCCGCCAGTGGCACCCGGGCCATGCTGGCGATCAACCACGTCAGTTGCGGATTGCGCTTGCAGGCGCGCTTGACGGCTTCGCGGGAGATATCCAGCGCATAGCCATCGGCATCCGGCAGGGCGGCAGCGATTTGCGCGGTGTAGTAACCCTCGCCGCAACCGATATCGACCCAGCGCGCCGGCGCGTAACTCGCCGCCAGCTCAGCCAGACGTTTGGCCACCGGTGCGTAGTGGCCGGCATTGAGGAAGTCCCGGCGGGCCTCGACCATCGCCTGGTTGTCACCGGGATCGCGGCTGTTTTTGTGCTGCACCGGCAACAGGTTCAAGTAACCCTGGCGCGCACGGTCGAAGCGATGCCCGGCGGGGCAAACCACGCCGTTATCCACCGCGTTCAGCGGCTCACTGCAGATCGGGCACGCCAGCATCAGGCGAGCAACTTGATCAGGGTCTGGTAGTAGATCTCGGTCAGCACGTCGAGATCGGCGGCCAGTACGCGCTCGTTGACCTGGTGAATGGTCGCGTTGACCGGGCCCAGTTCAACCACTTGCGTGCCCATGGTCGCAATGAAACGGCCATCGGACGTGCCGCCGCTGGTCGACGCCTTGGTCTCGCGGCCGGTGATGTCTTTGATGCTCGACGACACCGCGTCGAGCAGTGCGCCCGGCTCGGTGAGGAACGGCAGGCCGGACAGCGCCCAGTCGATGTGCCAGTCCAGCCCGTGTTTGTCGAGGATGTCGGCCACGCGTTTCTGCAGGCCTTCAACGGTCGATTCGGTGGAGAAGCGGAAGTTGAACACCGCCACCAGGTCGCCCGGGATCACGTTGGTCGCGCCGGTGCCGGAGTTGACGTTGGAAATCTGGAAACTGGTCGGCGGGAAGAAATCGTTACCGTGGTCCCAGTGCTCGGCGGCCAGTTCAGCCAGGGCCGGCGCCGCGAGGTGGATCGGGTTTTTCGCCAGATGCGGATAGGCCACGTGGCCCTGAATACCGCGAACGGTGAGCTTGGCGCCTAGCGAGCCACGGCGACCGTTTTTCACCACGTCACCGACCAAACTGGTGCTCGACGGTTCGCCGACGATGCACCAGTCCAGACGCTCTTTGCGCGCCGCCAGACGCTCAATCACAGCCTTGGTGCCGTGGTGCGCCGGGCCTTCTTCGTCGCTGGTGATCAGAAACGCGACCTTGCCCTTGTGATTCGGGTAATCGGCAACGAAACGCTCAGCGGCCACGGTCATCGACGCGAGGCTGCCTTTCATGTCTGCCGCGCCACGGCCGCAGAGCATGCCGTGTTCATCGATCACCGCATTGAACGGATCGATCTGCCACGCGGTGACCGGGCCGGTCGGCACCACGTCGGTGTGACCGGCAAAGCACAGCACCGGGCCGTCATTCTGGCCGTGGGTGGCCCAGAAGTTATCCACATCTTCGATACGCATTGGCTCCAGAGCGAAACCGGCATCGCCCAGGCGCTGCATCATCTGCTTCTGGCAATCGGCGTCGACCGGCGTCACGGACGGACGGCGGATCAGGTCGATGGCGAGTTGGAGGGTCGGCGAAAGGTCGGCGTGGGCCGTCATGGAGAACTCCGGAGATCATGAATGTGGGCGCGGACTAAATGTGGGAGCGGGCTTGCTCGCGAATGCATTGTGCCAGTCAACATCAACTTTTAATGACACACCGCATTCGCGAGCAAGCCCGCTCCCACAGGGATACAGTCCGGTCAGTCAGACCGCGTATCACGCCAAGCCCCGCAAAATGGCGGTTATCTTAAAGCAAAACGGCGACCATTGGCCGCCGTTTAGTGCATCGATGAGTATTTAGACGACCGGTGCCGGCTCAGGCGTCGCGGCAGGTTTTGGCAGTGACGACAGGAACGCCATGATCAGCGCCGCCAGATACGGCAGCGACTGCACCAGCAGCATCGCCACCCAGAAGCGCATGTCGTTGCTCGGAATGCCTTGCACCAGGAAGATCCCCAGCGCCGCGCCCCACAACAGCAGCATGATGAACAATTCTTCCCGTGCCTCGGAAATCGCCACCCAGAAGCCGTGGTTGTCGGCGTTTTTCGGCGTGCGGAAGAACGGAATGCTGCTGGTGAAGAAGCCGTACAGCACTGCTTTGGCGATGGTGTGCGACAACGCCAACCCGGCCAATGCCGCGCAGAACGCATCCTTCAGGTTCACGCCCACCGCGCGGCGATACAGGAAGATGATCTTGCCGACCTTGAACACGAACAGCGCCAGCGGCGGGATTGCGAAAATCAGCAGCGGCGGGTCGACCCGTTGCGGGACGATGATCATCGCCGCCGACCACAACAATGCGCCGATGGTGAAGAAAATGTTCATCCCGTCCGCGACCCACGGCAACCAACCCGCGAGGAAGTGGTAGCGCTGGCCGCGAGTCAGTTCGGTGTCCTGGCCGCGCAGCAGGCTGCGGGTATGGCGCTTGATGATCTGGATGGCGCCGTAGGCCCAGCGAAAACGCTGCTTCTTGAAGTCGATGAAGGTGTCCGGCATCAGACCTTTGCCATAGCTGTCGTGGTAATACGCCGCCGACAGGCCTTTTTCGAACACGCGCAGACCCAGTTCGGCGTCTTCACAGATGCACCAGTCAGCCCAGCCCAGTTCTTCCAGAACCGAGCGACGGGTCATGGTCATGGTGCCGTGCTGGATGATCGCGTCACGGTCATTACGGGTGACCATGCCGATGTGGAAGAAACCTTTGTACTCGGCGTAGCAGAGCTTCTTGAAGGTGCTTTCGTTTTGGTCGCGATAATCCTGCGGCGACTGCACCACGGCGATTTTCGGATCGGCGAAGTGCGGCACCATGTGCTTGAGCCAGTTCGGGTGTACGCAGTAATCGGAGTCGATCACCGCAATCACTTCGGCGTCTTTGGCGGTGTGCGGAATCAGGTAGTTCAACGCGCCGCCCTTGAAGCCTGCCAATGGCGCAACGTGGAAGAACTTGAAGCGCGGGCCGAGGGTTTCGCAATAGTCGCGCACCGGTTCCCAAACGGCTGGGTCCTTGGTGTTGTTGTCGATGATCAGGACTTCGTAGTCCGGGTAATCGAGAGCGGCCAGGGCGTCGAGGGTCTGTTTGACCATCTCCGGTGGCTCGTTGTAGCAAGGCACGTGGATCGACACTTTTGGCCGGTAGCTGGAATCGCCCTCAACCGGCAGAAATTCTCGTCGACGCTTGTGAATCCACACCGCTTCGGCCAGTTCATGGGCCTCGGTCAGCAATACGATGAACACCCCGAGCGCACCGAGCGCCAACAGCAAGCCCACCGTCAGGCTGAACCAGGTGCTGTATTGCTGGCTGTAGTCGTAACCGATCCACACCAATACCGAACCGCAAAGGAACGCGATAAAGGTCAGGAAGGTACGGCCACGCTGGCGCAGGGCCGAGCCGTCGATCATCAGCAGAGTCAGCGACAGCAGCGCCAGCACCACCGAACCGATGGCCAGCACGCGCCATTGCGGGATCGCTACCACCGGGCCTTCGAAGTTGAATTTCTGCTGGCGCGCGGCGTTGAACACGCCCCAATACGCGCCCACCGAACCTTCGTCACTGGCCTTCCACGGCTGATCGAAGGCTTCGATCACGAAGTAGTTGAAGCCCTGACGGTTGAGTTTGTTGACCAGCGTGCGCAGGTAAATCGCCTGATCCGCTGGCGACGCATCGGCACCACCGCGCATGCGGCCGTTGCTCGGCCAGCCGACTTCGGACAGCAGCAGCGGCTTTTTCGGGAACATCTTTTTCAGGTCGCGGGCACGGTCGAAAACGAACTGTCCGGCCTTGTCGACGGGAATGAATTCCCAGTACGGCAGAACGTGCGCGGCGATCAGGTCAACGTGCTTGGCCAGTTCCGGGTGTTCTTCCCAAACGTGCCATTGCTCGGAGGTGGTCACCGGCACTTTCACGGCTGCGCGTACGCGATCAAGCAAGACGCTCAGTTGCTCGGCAGTGATTTCCTTACGGAAAATCGCCTCGTTACCGACCACCACCCGAACCACGCTGCGCGAGGTATTGGCCAGTTCGATAGCGCGAGTGATCTCCCGCTCGTTACGTTCCTGGTCGGGGCTTATCCAGATCCCGAGGGTCACGCGTAAACCGAATTCTTCAGCCAGTTTCGGGATGTCTTGCAGGGAGCCGTCGACCGAGTAGATGCGGATGTTGTCCGTCAGCTTGCTCATGATCTCCAGGTCGCGGCGCATCTCCTCATCAGACGGATACTGATCCTTCTGTGGGTATTGTCCCTGCTGGAACGGTGAATAGGAGAAACCGGCGATCTGCTCCGGCCAGTTCGGTGCGGAAACCGGGCGATTGATCAGCGCCCAGAAACCGGTGAACAGGGCGGCGATTGCCAGAACCACCACCAGGTTGAGTCCAAATTTACGCGATGACATAGCTGTTTCGGGTTCCAAAGGCTGTGGAACGGAGGATCGGTCGGCTGTACGCCAGAGGGGCGCGCATCCTACACCGGCAGTTCGCCAGTCGTACATCGGACAGGGAAATGACTTACGTTGGGCAATCCACGTTGACTTAAGTTCTTACACTTTTAGCTTGAAGCTTAAAACTTGTCGCTGCGTAGCCCTATAATGCGCGCCGGTTTTTGGGGTAATGGTCATGAGTACAGAAGATCCACGGTTTGCAGGCATCGCCCGTTTGTATGGCATCGAAGGCCTGGAGCGTCTGCGCGCCGCCCATGTGGCGATCGTCGGCGTCGGTGGCGTCGGTTCCTGGGCGGCGGAAGCCATGGCCCGTTGCGGCGTGGGTGAAATCTCGCTGTTCGACCTGGACGACGTCTGCGTCAGCAACGCCAACCGGCAGTTGCATGCGCTGGACTGCACCGTCGGCAAACCCAAAGTCGAGGTCATGGCCGAGCGCCTGCGCGGGATCAATCCCGACTGCACCGTGCACGCGGTGGCGGATTTCGTCACCCGTGACACGATGGCCGAATACATCACGCCAAACATCGACTGCGTGATTGACTGCATCGACGCGGTCAACGCCAAGGCTGCGCTGATCGCCTGGTGCAAACGCCGCAAGATCCAGATCATCACCACGGGCGGCGCGGGCGGGCAGATTGACCCGACGCTGATTCAGGTCTGCGACCTGAACCGCACGTTCAATGATCCGTTGGCCTCGAAAGTGCGCTCTACGTTGCGCCGCGATTACGGTTTTTCGCGCACCGTGACCCGTCACTACAGCGTGCCGTGTGTGTTCTCCACCGAACAACTGCGCTATCCGAAGCCTGACGGCAGCATTTGTTTGCAGAAGAGCTTTGTCGGCGACGGCGTCAAATTGGACTGTGCCGGTGGATTTGGCGCGGTGATGATGGTGACGGCGACGTTTGGCATGGTCGCGGCGACCAAGGCTGTGGACAAGATTGTGGCGGGTGTTCGGCGCCCGGCTGACCGAGTCAAACCTCAGGTTTGATGCTGGGGCTGATGGCCCTTCGCGAGCTAGCCCGCATTGGAGTGCGTTCCCCTGTGGGGGCGAACTTGCTCGCGAAGGCGATCAAACAGCCAACTCATTCATCCGCTTGAGCACGGCATTCAAGCCGTTACTGCGCGACGGTGAAAGCTGGCGCGAAAGCCCCAACTGATTGAACCAGTCCGGCAAATCCACCTGCTGCAACTCATCAGCGGTCAACCCGTTGACCCTCGCCAGCAGCAACGCCACCAACCCACGAATCATCCGCGCATCACTGCTGGCGCTGAATTGCCAGTGACCGTCCTGCAATTTGCCCACCAACCACACTTGGCTTTCACAACCATGCACCCGGTTGGCGTCGTTTTTATCCGCATCGCCCAGCGGCGGCAGACAATCACCGAACTGCATCAGCAAACGCGCTCGTTGTTCCCAGCCGGCAGCATTCTGAAAGGTTTGCAGCGCTTGCGCGGCGGCGATCGGCAGGCTCATCGCAACAACTCCAGTGCCTGATCCAGCGCTTCAAAAAAGCGCTCCAGATCCTCGGAGTCGTTGTACAGCGCCAGCGATACGCGAATCGCCCCAGCGAGCTCGAAGCTTTTGAGCAGTGGCATGGCGCAGTGATGCCCGGCGCGCACGGCAATGCCTTGCTCGGTGAGCAAGTGCGCCAGATCGGCGTTGTGCACGCCTTCGACGACAAAACTGGCCAGCGCCAGTTGCGGCGAGCCCAGCACGCGAATGCCGTTGCGAGCGGCGAGGCCGCACAGCAGATAATCATGCAGCGCCGCTTCGTGAGCAGACACCGCGTCCTGATCCAGCCCTGCCAGATAATCGAGGGTCGCCCCGAGGCCGATCACACTGGCAATCGGCGGCGTGCCAGCCTCGAAGCCCAGCGGAGCAGGGCGGAAGCGCGCGTCGTGATAATTGGCTTCCAGCACCATTTCGCCGCCGAACTGCCACGGCTTCAGGTGTTCAAGCGCCTTGTTGCGCCCGAACAACACGCCGAGGCCATCAGGGCCGTACAGCTTATGGCTGGAAAACACATAGAAGTCGCAACCGAGGGCCTGCACGTCATGCCGACCATGTACCACGCCCTGGGCGCCATCGACCACGGTCAGGGCGTTTTGCGCCTTGGCCATGGCCAGCAACGCGGGCAGTGGTTGCCAGGCGCCGAGCACGTTGGACAACTGACTGACCGCCAGCAATCGGGTGCGCGGGGTGATCAAACGCACCGCCGCCGCGAGGTCGATCAAGCCGTCGTCATCCAGTGGCAGGATCACCAGTTTCAAGTCACGACGTTGCGCCAGTTGCTGCCACGGCAGCAGGTTGGCGTGATGCTCCAGGGCGCTGATGACAATTTCATCGCCCGGATGGAAGAGATGTTCCAGGCCATAAGCCAAGAGATTCAGCGCACTGGTGGCGCCGTGGGTGAAGATGATCTGCCCGCTGTCACCGGCATTGAGCCACTGGGCAACCTTGAGGCGACTGTCTTCGAACGCTTGCGTGGCATGGGCGCCGGGTAAGTGCTGCGCACGATGCACATTCGCCGCACCGTTGGCGTAGTAATGCGCCAATGCGTCGAGCAGGGCCTGGGGTTTTTGCGTGGTGGCGGCGTTATCCAGATAGGTCTGGTCTTGCCGTTGCAGAGCGGCGATGGCCGGGAAGTCGGCGCGCCAGGGAGAGGGAATCATCATCTGTTAAGCCCTGTGAACTTGGGCGGGGTTTACGCCAGACCCTGTGGGAGCAGGCTTGCTCGCGAAGGCGTTGTGTCATTCAGCAAAGTCGTTGACTGACAGGATGCTTTCGCGAGCAAGCCCACTCCCACAGGGGATCGTGTGGCTGCTTAGTTGTGAGCGTGCAGCGCTTCGTTCAGCTCGATGGCCGACTTGTGGGTTTTGCACTCCACGGCACCGGTTTGCGAATTGCGGCGGAACAGCAGGTCGGTCTGGCCCGCCAGTTCACGCGCTTTCACGACTTTGACCAAGTTGTTGTTTTCATCCAGCAGCGCAACCTTGGTACCCGCGGTCACGTACAGGCCCGACTCGACGGTGTTGCGGTCGCCCAATGGAATACCGATACCGGCGTTGGCGCCGATCAGGCAGCCTTCGCCAACCTTGATCACGATGTTGCCGCCGCCCGACAGGGTGCCCATGGTCGAGCAACCGCCGCCCAGGTCCGAACCCTTGCCAACGAAGACGCCAGCAGATACACGGCCTTCGATCATGCCTGGGCCTTCGGTGCCGGCATTGAAGTTGATGAAACCTTCGTGCATGACGGTGGTGCCTTCGCCCACATAGGCGCCCAGACGCAGGCGCGCGGCATCAGCGATACGCACGCCGGCCGGCACCACGTAGTCGGTCATTTTCGGGAACTTGTCTACCGAGAACACTTCCAGCAGTTCGCCACGCAGACGGGCTTCGAGTTGCATTTCGGCCAGTTCGCTCTGGTCGATCGCGCCCTGGCTGGTCCAGGCAACGTTTGGCAGCAGCGGGAAGATCCCGGCCAGGCTCACACCGTGCGGCTTGACCAAGCGGTGGGACAGCAGGTGCAGCTTGAGGTAAGCCTCTGGCGTCGACGTCAGTTGTGTATCTTCGGCCAGTACGGTGGCGACCAGCGGCTTGTGGCTCTCGGCCAGACGGGTCAGCAGTTTGCCTTGAACGGCGTCGATGCCTTTCACCGCTTCAGCCAGTTGCGCAGCCTGCGCGGTGGTGAAGGTGATGGCCTGGTTGCCTTGGGTGTAACCGAGGATCGGCGCAACAGCAGCGACCAGTTCAGCCGACGGGTTGAGCAGTGGCTGTGCATAGAACACTTCCAGCCATGCGCCTTGACGGTTTTGTGTGCCGACGCCGAAGGCGATGCTGAACAGGGAATTGGACATGTGAATACCTCTGCAAAAAGTGACGGGCTGCTTACTTGAGCGCGGCCGCGTAGATGTCTGGCTTGAAGCCAATCAGGGTTCTGTCACCGAGATCGAGCACCGGGCGCTTGATCATCGAGGGTTGAGCGAGCATCAGTTCGATGGCTTTCGATGGGTCGAGATCGGCTTTGCGTTCGTCGTCGAGTTTGCGAAAGGTCGTGCCTGCGCGGTTCAACACCGTTTGCCAGCCGTGCTCGTCACACCATTGGGTCAGGTGTTCACGGTCGATACCGGCGGTTTTGTAATCATGGAAGTCGTAGTTGACAGCGTGTTCATCGAGCCAGGTGCGCGCCTTTTTCATGGTGTCGCAGGCTTTGATGCCGAAAAGGTGCAACGTTTTACTTGAAACGGTCAAGGAATTGCCCCCTTTACAGGTGCTGGAAAAAAATGGTCTGGGATTATGCCATGCCCCTTCGGGTAAAGCGCAAAACCTGTGGGCGCGAGTTTGCGAGGCTGCGACGTAGGTGCAACGGTCACGCGCATCCTAAGCGGCTAATATGGCAGTTCAACGCTGTCGATCTCCTGAGATTTGCGCTTTATGCAAACTGCCTACACCGTTCTGATCCTGCTGATGCTGGTCAGCGTCTCGCGTTTGGTCGGACGGGTCATCCCGTTGCCATTGCCTCTGGTGCAAATCGCCGCCGGTGCCTTGCTGGCCTGGCCTACGCTCGGTCTGCATGTGGCGCTCGACCCTGAATTGTTCCTGTTTCTGTTCCTGCCGCCGCTGCTGTTCTCCGACGGTTGGCGCATGCCCAAACGCGAGCTCTGGCATCTGCGGGGGCCCATCCTGACGCTGGCGGTGGGGCTTGTGCTGTTCACCGTGGTCGGCGCCGGGTACTTCATTCATTGGCTGTTGCCGACGATTGCGTTGCCCGTGGCTTTTGCTTTGGCAGCCGTGTTGTCGCCAACCGACGCCGTGGCCGTCTCGGCTATTTCGCAAAATCGCCTGCCGACGCCGCTGATGCACATATTGCAAGGCGAGGCGCTGATGAATGATGCGTCGGGCCTGGTGACGTTCAAGTTCGCCTTGGCGGCAGCCGTCACCGGGGTGTTTTCGCTGACCAATGCGAGCCTGGACTTTGTTGTGGTGGCAATCGGCGGGCTGGCCGTTGGGGTGGCATTGAGCTGGTTGGTCGGGCGCGGGCGCGCCTGGATGATCGCCCGTGGTTGGGATGATCCGGCCACCCATGTGGTGTTTATGTTGTTGCTGCCGTTCGCCGCGTACGTTTTGGCTGAGCGCCTGGGTGTGTCGGGCATTCTTTCGGCGGTGGCGGCGGGGATGATGCAGAGCTGGCTCGACCTGCTGCCGCGCCAGACCAGCACCCGACTGCTCAATCGCAGCGTCTGGTCGCTGCTGGAGTTTGCCTTCAACGGCCTGATCTTTCTGCTATTGGGCTTGCAGTTGCCGGACATTATCAAGGCTGTGGTCAGCCATGAGCCAACGCTGTGGCCAACGTTGCTTTATCGTTGCCTCGATGTGTTGGCGATTTTCCTGGCGTTGGTGCTGCTGCGGTTTATCTGGGTACAAAGCATCTGGCGGTTGTCCGTGCTGCTGCGGCGTTTGCGTGGCAAAGGTGAGCTGACACAAGTGCCCACCGCCCGTTCCTGCTGGTTGTTGACCGTCGGCGGTGTGCGCGGGGCGGTCACGCTGGCGGGCGTGATGTCGGTACCGATGTTGATAGGGGCGGACGCATTTCCCGAACGTGATCTGCTGATCTTCATCGCTGCCGGCGTGATCCTGCTGTCGTTGATATCGGCATGCATTGTGCTGCCGCTGTTGCTGCATGGAATCCAGAAGAGTCCAGACGACAAACGCCGTCAGGAAGTCCGCGATGCCTGGCGCCAAACCGCTGAAGCGGCCATTCATGCGCTTGAAACCGAAGAGTTCCCCCCGCAGGACGCTGCGCAAGCGGCGTTGGCAGCAGAGCTCAAGGCCCGGATCATGTCCGAGTATCGCCATCAATTGGACGTGTTCAATGATTCCGCCGAAGCGCAGGCGCTGGCGTTCCAGATGGATCTGCTGGAACGTCATTTGCGTGTGAAGGCACTGCGGGCGCAGCGCCTTGAACTCTATAGCCTGAGTCGCCATCACCAGATCGGCGATGACGTGCTCAGGGAAGTGCTGGCTGACCTGGACTTGAGCGAGGCGAATCTGGGAAAGATCAAATAGGCAGTTCGCGATAGTTGATGGGGGGATAGGTCTGACTTGCAAACAACTTGTCCCCCTCGCTGATCGTTGTATTTATTTTCGTCTGCCAGTTCGACAAGGTCATGAAGGCTGGTACGTGGTAGTGCATGACGGAGTCTTTATCGTACTTTCCAAAAGACAGTGTTTGGGTCGGATCAACATCAAAAAGATTAAGGTTGACTTGTGCTTTGGTCCATCCGAAGTTGGTTTTGAAGAAGTTATAAACTACCGGTTTGTTCCATGGAATATTGGCCTGGGGGTGCAGGTGCGCATGATGGAAACCCAAGGCATGACCAAACTCATGAAGCAGTGTGCGCTCAAAATCGAAGTTGTCCGGTTCTACCCCGATGCACAGGGTCGCAAGGTCAGCGTCGATGGTGAGTGCTTCTGTCCCCATGGTCGAGTAGCTATCCTTGCCGCCCACAGCGATGCGAATTTCACCTTTGTCATCCGCTACGATTTCGAAGGCCAGACTGACGTAAGGCTCCCATTGGCGAATGATCCGTTCAATTCGGTCTCTCAGGTCCAAAGGAACATCGTGGGTGAAGGATATTTTAAGGGTGCTGGCGTTTTCCCAGAAATAGTCGGCATAAGCGACTGAGCGCTTGTGACGTCCTTGAGATAACGGTTGTACTCGGTCTTCGGTATGTTCTTCATTGATCGAGTCAGTGCAGTTGCTTTTATTCTGCAGCTTCAGTTCTACATAGTGGAATAGTTGCATGATCAACATCCGTGTGGGTTGTGAATGTCTGTCCTGATCCATTGGACAAACCTGTTAAAGCGGATGCGAAGATAATCTGGTTGGGTATTCTTTGGGTGCAGATGTTGTAACTTTATGCTGGAGCAATGTCCCGTTGTTGCATTTGTTTTTAGGGGTTGGAGTATTGGCGCACAGGGATAACTCAGGGCGGCCGGACAGGAGACTGTTGATGGGATGAATGTGTAACTTTTAATCAGGCCGTTGCGCCAGGTTGCCTGGCGCAAGACTTCGGAAGTTAGTGCTTGCGAGTAATAAAGGCGCGAATCCGCTCAGCCGCTTCAACGCATTCCGCCAAGGGTGCTACCAGCGCCATGCGCACGCGGCCAGCCCCAGGGTTGACGCCATCCACTTCCCGGGAGAGATAGGAGCCCGGCACCACGGTCACGTGTTCTTCGGCGAACAGGTCGCGGCAGAACGCAGCATCGTCACCTTGCACACTTGGCCACAGGTAGAAGCTGCCATCGGGACGTTGCACATCCATCACCGGGCTGAGGATTTCCAGCACCGCATCAAACTTCTCGCGATACAGCGCACGGTTGGCGCGCACATGCACTTCGTCGTTCCACGCGGCGACGCTGGCCAGTTGGGTTTGAACCGGCATTGCGCAGCCATGGTAGGTGCGATACAGCAGGAAGCCTTTGAGAATGTCGGGGTCGCCGGCCACAAACCCGGAACGCAGGCCCGGCAGGTTGGAGCGCTTGGACAGGCTGTGGAACACCACGCAACGTTTGAAATCCTTGCGGCCCAGTTCGACGCAGGCAGTGAGCAGGCCGGGCGGCGGCGTCTGTTCGTCGAAGTACAGTTCGCTGTAGCACTCGTCGGCGGCAATCACGAAATCGTATTCGTCGGCCAGGGCGATGAGTTTTTTCAGGGTCTCGACCGGGATCAACGCGCCGGTCGGGTTGCCCGGCGAGCACAGGAACAGAATCTGGCAGCGCTTCCAGATGTCCGGCGAGACGGCATCGAAGTCCGGGTTGAAACCGTTCTCGTCCAGGCACGGCAGGTAATGCGGCTCGGCACCGGCGAGGAAGGCGGCGCCTTCGTAGATCTGATAGAACGGGTTCGGGCTGACCACCAGTGCGTCGTCACCACGATTGACCACGGTTTGTGTGAAGGCGAACAGCGCCTCACGGGTTCCGTTGACCGGCAGCACGTTGCGCGCCGGGTCGATCCAGCCGGTTGGCACGCCGAAGCGGCGCTCGCACCAGCCAGCAATGGCTTCGCGCAGCGCCGCAATGCCGAGCGTGGTCGGGTACACCGCCATCTGATCCAGATTGTTGGCCAACGCCTCGGCGACGAAGCTTGGCGAGCGATGCTTCGGCTCACCGATGGACAGCGCGATCGGGCGCTTGTCCGGATTCGGCGTGACGGTGCCGAGCAGGGCGCGCAGCTTTTCGAAAGGGTAGGGCTGGAGCTGGTTCAGAGCGTTGTTCATTCGTGCAGGGTCTCAATGCAAAGCAGATTAATCCGGGCGCGCAGTCAGATGCTGATGCGCGACAGTTTGATATCGGGTTCCTGATTGACGCTCAGATGTTCGACGATCGCATCCTGCAAACGGCTGCACAGCAGCGGATCGGATAACGGCTGATTGTGCGCGTCGGTGATGAAGAACACGTCTTCCACCCGTTCGCCCAGCGTGGCGATCTTGGCGTTCTGAAGTGACAGGTCGAACTCGAGGAATATCCCGCCAACGCGCGCCAGCAATCCTGGCCGGTCGGGCGCGGTGAGTTCCAGCACCGTCACCGGTCGCTGGGCGTCGTTGTGGATCGTCACCTGCGGCGCAAAGGCAAAGTGCTTGAGCTGGCGTGGTACCCGACGCTGGATGATCGTCGGGTAGTCGTCCGGGTTGCGCAAGGCTTCGGTCAGGCCTTCGCGGATCTGCTTGACCCGTGCCGGGTTGTCGCCGATCGAGTCGCCATCGGTGTCGAGCACGATGTAGGTGTCGAGGGTGAACTGGCTGCTCGAGGTGATGACCCGGGCATCATGAATGTTCAGGTTGAGCTGGTCCATCGCGGCCACGGTCACGGCGAAGAAATCGTGCTGATCGGGCGCGTAAATGAAAATCTGCGTACCGCCCTCGAACTCGCGCTGGGTGGTTTCCTTGACCAGCACCAGTGGGCCACCATCGGCGGGCTGCTGGAGAATTGCATCGCTGTGCCAGGCCACATCGCCTGCTGTGTGACGCAGGAAGTAGTCATCGCCCAACTGCGCCCATAATTGCTCGACATCGTCCGGATCGGTACCGCCGCGCACCAGGATGTCCAGGGCAGCGCTCTGGGTCTGGCGGATCTGCTCTTCGCGATCCACTGGGTTCTCGAGGCCACGGCGCAGGGCGCGTTTGGTCTCGGTATAGAGCTGGCGCAACAGGCTGGCGCGCCAGGAATTCCAAAGCGTCGGGTTGGTCGCGTTGATATCGGCGACCGTCAGCACATACAGGTAGTCGAGGCGGGTTTCGTCGCCGACGGCTTGAGCGAAGTCGTGGATCACCTGTGGGTCGGACAAGTCCTTGCGTTGGGCCGTGGTCGACATCACCAGATGGTTTTGCACCAGCCAGACGATCAGGCGGCTGTCCCACACCGGTAACTGATGACGCTGGCAGAACGCCTCGGCATCGACCGCGCCGATTTCCGAGTGATCGCCATGCCGGCCCTTGCCGATGTCGTGGTACAGGCCGGCGAGGTAGATCAGCTCCGGTTTGGGCAACTTGCCCATGAGCTTGCTGGCCAGCGGGAATTTTTCCGACACCTGGGTGTACTGCAACTTACGCAGGTGTTTGATCAGGTTCAGGGTGTGTGCGTCGACTGTATAGATGTGGAACAGGTCGTGCTGCATCTGCCCGACGATAAAGCCGAACTCCGGCAGGTAGCGCCCGAGAATGCCGTAACGGTTCATCCGCCGCAGGTTTCGGTGGATGCCGACCTTGCACTTGAACAGCTCGATGAACAGGCTGGTATTGCGGATATCGTTGCGGAAGTTGTCGTCGATCAGGTGACGGTACTCGCGCAGCAGGCGAATGGTGTCGGCACGCACGCCTTTGATTTCAGGCTGCTGAGCCATCAACACGAAAATTTCGAGCATGGCGAACGGCGTGCGGCGGAACACGTTGTCACTGCGCGCCTCGATATAACCGTCGTGCAGTTGGAAGCGCGAGTTGATCGGTTGCGGCGGTGCTTCGTCCTCCGGTGCGAGAATGACCTCTTCGAAGTGCTGGATGATCAAGTCGCTGAGCTGGGCGATGCTCATCACTACGCGAAAGTACTGTTGCATGAAGTTTTCGACGGCCTGCTTGGCGTCGTCACCTTCAAAACCCAGTAACCCGGCAATGGTGCGTTGATAATCGAACAGCAGACGGTCTTCAGAGCGTCCGGCCAGCATGTGCAGGGCGTAACGCACCTTCCACAAAAACTCCTGCGAAGAGGCGAGCAAGGCGTTTTCGCTCTCGACCAGGAAGCCTTCGCCGGCCAGTGCGCGCAGGTTGAGGGTGCCGTATTGACGACGGGCAACCCAAAGAATCGTCTGAATGTCCCGCAGTCCGCCGGGCGAGCCTTTGACGTTGGGTTCCAGGTTGTATTCGGTGTCGTTGTACTTGTGGTGGCGAGTCTTCTGTTCGGCGCGCTTGGCCAAAAAGAATTCTTTGGCCGGCCACATGTGTGCGGTACTGGTGACGTCCAGCATGCGCTGGCGCAAACGCTCGGGGCCGCAGATGGTGCGGCTTTCCATCAGGTTGGTGACCACCGTCAGGTCGGCGCGGGCTTCTTCGGCGCATTCATCGACCGAGCGAACGCTCTGACCGACTTCGAGGCCGATGTCCCACAGCAAAGTCAGAAAACGCTCGATGGAATCGCGGAAAACTTCGTGATCGGCGCTGTCCAGCAGGATCAGCAGATCGATATCGGAGTAGGGGTGCAACTCACCACGGCCGTAGCCGCCGACCGCTACCAGCGCGATATCGGCGTCTTCACTCCAGTTGAACTGCTCCCAGGCCTTTTGCAGGATGTTGTCGACGAACCAGGCGCGGTCTTCGATCAGCCGGCGGATGTCGCGGCCACCGCGAAAGCGTGCGTCGAGCACGTCGCGGGCCTGGCGGATGGCCTTCTTGAACGCCGCTATAGGGCTCGCTTTCAGGGCCAGTTCAGCCTGGAACTGGCCGCGGTCGAAGAGTTCGGGATCCACCTGCGGCATCGATTGGCTTTCCTTCTGTAAAAGGCTGGGAACGTGCTGGGGATCAGGCCGAAATGCGCGGGATGGTGTCGTCGGCGCGCAGAGTGAAGATCTCGTAGCCAGTGTCGGTTACCAGCAGGGTGTGTTCCCACTGTGCCGAGAGCTTGCGGTCCTTGGTGATCGCCGTCCAGCCGTCGCCCAATACTTTAGTGTCGGCCTTGCCCTGATTGATCATCGGCTCGATGGTGAAGGTCATGCCGGCCTTCAGTTCCATGCCGGTACCCGCGCGGCCGTAGTGGAGGATCTGTGGCTCTTCGTGAAATACCTTGCCGATGCCGTGCCCACAGAATTCACGAACCACCGAGAAACCGTTCTTTTCCGCATGCTTCTGGATGACTTCACCGATGTCACCCAAGCGGCAGCCAGGTTTGACGATCTCGATGGCCTTGTACATGCATTCCTGGGTGATCTGCGACAGGCGTTCTGCCCAGACCGGCACTTCGCCAACATGGAACATGCGGCTGGTGTCGCCGTGGTAACCGTCCTTGATCACGGTAACGTCGATGTTCAGGGTGTCGCCGTTTTTCAGCGGTTTGTCGTTCGGGATGCCGTGGCAGACCACATGGTTGATCGAGGTGCAGATCGACTTCGGATAGCCCTTGTAGTTGAGCGGGGCAGGGATGGCTTGCTGCACATTGACGATGTAGTCGTGGCAGATCTGGTTCAACTGATCAGTGGTAATGCCCGGTTTTACATGTTCGGCAATCATTTCCAGCACATCGGCGGCCAGTTTGCCGGCGACACGCATACCAGCGATGTCCTCGGGGGTTTTGAGGTTGACGGTCATACAGGCTCTCTCTGCGCTCGGCGGCGCTTGCTGATACGGATAGGGTGGCAACTGTTGGTTTTGCGACCCTGAAAAACGCGATTCTAACAGACGAAAGGAGCAATTCCGCGCCGGCGTGTATCGCTTCTCTCTATACAATGCTGGGTGCCGGGCCGATTCCAAGGGGGCTGCGCCCATGTCCTTGGTGTGATTACAGATTTCAGGTTCCGTTTCTGCACACCCTGTGGTATAAAATGCGCCGCTTTCCGGGGATGCCCCGAAAAGCTTAAATCCACACACGTGTCGACACGATGACCTGGGTGCTTTTGGCTTTATGCCACTGGTTGGTCATTGGGATACGTGGAGGCCAAACCCGACTTATTAAGGAACTATCATGTCCCAAGTCAACATGCGCGATATGCTGAAGGCCGGTGTGCACTTCGGTCACCAAACCCGTTACTGGAATCCGAAAATGGGTAATTAAAATTAAGGCGCGATTAACAAGATTCACATTAACTACCTAGAAAAAACCCTTCAAATGTTCAACGAAGCTCTGACATTCTTATAGCGACTGGCCCAGGGCA